>DATIGZ010000208.1:0-10725 GCA_035481255.1 Sphingomonas sp.
GGGCGTTGTCGGGGACGATGCCGAGGCCGACTTCGTTCGCCACCAGAATCAGCGGCCCGGGGGCGCTCGCGATCGCTTGGACCAGTTCCGTGGTCGCTGCCTGAATGTCGCGTTCTGCGAGGAGCAGGTTCGTGGTCCACAGCGTCAGACAGTCGATCAGCAGCACACGATCGTCGCGGCTCTCGGTGCGAACCGCCGTCGCGAGCTCAAGCGGAGCTTCGACCGTGATCCACCGGGGGCCGCGATCCGCGCGGTGGCGGGCGATCCGCTCGGCCATTTCTGGGTCGAGCGCCTGTCCCGTGGCGACGAACGCCAGCTCGCCGTCCAGCGCTTCGGCACGGGCCTGCGCGTAGCTGCTCTTGCCGGACCGGGCGCCGCCAAGCACGAGGAGCGTGTTCATGCTGACGCGCCTTCCATCGCGAGCGCGATCAGACCATCGATATCGAGATGCGTTTCCAGCGCGCCGGCGATCTCATCCAGCGCCGCGTCCACGGATGCAGCATAGTCGATGCCGCTACTCGTGGCACCCAGCCGTGCCAGCAATGCCGCGCGTTGCTCCAGGGCGGCGAGCAGGCCGTGGACATAGCTTCCCATTACCCGGCCATCGGCACTGATTGCGCCGTCGCTGCGGCCGTCGTCGAACTTCGCGAAGGAGCGCGCCGTCCCGGGGCCGCTGGTCTCCCCCATGTGCATTTCATAGCCGTCAAAGCGGGCGCCGAGCGCCTGGCCGCGCACGGGGCGCAACGCCTTTGCCGCGGTCAGTACCGTCTCGATATCGAGCAACCCGAGGCCCTGCGCCTCGCCCGGCGAACCCTCCAGCCCAAGCGGATCGGCGATCCGTGTGCCGAGCATCTGATAACCGCCGCACAGCCCCAGAATCATGCCGCCGCGACGATGATGGGCGAGGATGTCGATATCCCAGCCTTGTGCGCGCACCTCCGCGAAATCTGCCAGCGTCGCCTTCGACCCGGGCAGCACGATCAGCGCGGCCTCGGCCGGGATCGGTCGACCGGGCGGGACCATCACGACTTCAACCGCGGGCTCGAGCATCAGCGGGTCGAGATCGTCGAAATTGGAGATGCGCGGAAGGATGGGGCAGGCGATGACGATCCGCCCTTCTTCCCGCGCGGCGAACCGCTCGAGCCGGACCGCGTCCTCGCTCGGCAGACGGGATGTGGCGGGCAGCCAGGGGATGAGGCCATAGCCACGCCAACCGCTGCGTTCCTCGATCGCCTGATAGCCATCCGCGAACAGCAGCGGATCGCCGCGGAACTTGTTGATGATGAACCCGCGGATCATCGCGGCGTCTTCGGTATCGAGCACTGCGCGGGTGCCGACGACCGAAGCGATCACCCCGCCGCGGTCGATATCGCCGATCAGCAGCACCGGTACGTCGGCGGCACGGGCAAAGCCCATATTGGCGATATCGCCGGCGCGAAGGTTGATTTCGGCGGGAGAGCCGGCACCTTCGACCACAACGACGTCGCATGCCCGTTGCAGGCGCCCGAAGCTCTCCATCACCTTGTCGAGCAGCGTGCCGCGTGCCGCCCGGAAATTGCTGCTGTCCAGCGTTCCGCGGACCCGTCCGTGGACGATCAGTTGCGATGTGTGATCGGCCTGCGGTTTGAGCAGTACCGGATTCATGTCGGTATGCGGATCGGCGCGGCACGCGATCGCCTGAAGCGCCTGCGCCCGGCCGATCTCTCCGCCATCGACCGTCACGGCGGCGTTGTTCGACATGTTCTGCGGCTTGAACGGCAGCACGCGCAGTCCGCGATTAGTCAGCACGCGGCACAGACCGGCGACCAGCACCGACTTGCCGACGTCCGACCCGGTTCCCTGCAGCATCAGCGCGCCCATGCGGTCACTCCTGCAATCAGCCACAGCAGCGCGCAAGCGCGCAGATAGAGGCTCAGCGCGCGCGAAATGTCACCGGCTCCTGCATCGGTGCGCCCGTCGCCGATCCACGGCTTTGTATGTGCTTCCCCGTCATAGTTCACGGGGCCTGCGAGACGCAGGCCGAGCGCGCCTGCCATTGCCGCTTCGCTCCATCCGGCATTGGGCGACGCATGCTTGCGCGCATCGCGCCACATCACCCGCCAGCCGCGTCCGGCGGCCAGACAGATCAACGGTCCCGCGATCCGCGCGGGGATCAGGTTCAGCAGGTCATCGGTCCGCGCCGCAGCCCAGCCGAAATCCCGCCATGGCTGTTCGCGATGGCCGATCAGGCTGTCGGCGGTGTTCACCGCCTTGCAGATCCAGATGCCGGGCAGGCCGAGAATGAGCAGCCAGAAGAGCGGGGCGGTGATCCCGTCGCAGAAGCTCTCGGCAAGGCTTTCGATCGCGGCCCGCGTAACGCCGCTCTCGTCGAGCGTCTCCACGTCACGGCCGACGATCTTCGCGACGGCGGCTCGCGCCGCGTCCAGATCGCCAGTTACGAGGGGATCGCGTACCGCGCGGACATGCTCGAACAAGCTGCGTTGCGCGAGGCCCGGCGCGGCGAGTAGCGAGATCCCGATCCAGCTCCAGCTGCCGAGTGCGCGGTCCATCAGCGCGGTCAGCGCCCACCCGACGCCTCCCGCAAGGCCGGTCAGGATCAGGACGGTCGCGATGCCCGCGAGCCGCCTCGTCGTCGCGCTGCGCGATGGCGCGTTCCATAGCGCCGCGCATCGCGCGATGATCGCCGCGAACGTGCCGACCGGGTGACCGATGCGCCGGTAGACAGCGGCCGGCCAGCCGATCGCGGCATCGATCGCCAGCGCGGCGAGCGCGACAGGTTCAGCCATTGGCCAACGCGGTGTCCAGCCGTTCGAGCGCCGCGGCATCCGGCGGGAGCCCGACGCGCAGCCAGTGCGGGGCATTATCGAACGGCCGCGTCAGGATCGCTCGGCGGGCGAGCCGATCGAACAGGGCGGGCGCATTCTCGGTCTCGATCAGCCGGAACAGCGGGCACTCACCCGTCGGCGCGAAGCCGTGTTTCTCCAATACGCGATCGAGTGCGGCCGCTTGCCGTGGCAGCCCGGCACGCATCGCCTCGATCCAGCCTGAATCGCGATAGGCGGCGGCCCCGATCGCGATTGCCGCCGCCGACACTGGCCATGCGCCGACACGCGCGCGAAATTCAGCAATGCGTTCAGGAGGAGCGAGCAGGAAACCCAGCCGCACACCAGCCAGGCCGAAGAATTTGCCGAATGACCGCAGCACGATCAGCCGCCGATCGGCGCCGACCTGATGCGCGAGGCTGTGATACGGATCGGGATCGGCAAACGCTTCATCCACCACCAGCCATCCCTTCGCCATCTGTGTCCGCAATGTATCGGCGGGCGTCACCCGGCCATCGGGATTATTGGGATTGGCGAGAATCAGCGTGCCTTCGTGCGCGTCCGGCGCTTCGGGCGCGATGGGAATCGCGCCCGGCGCCATCTCCGCATGCGTGCGATAGCTCGGCCAGCGATAGCGTGCGGGCTTTGGCAGGCACTCCCCCAGCAAACGCAGACCGATCTCGGTACCCGGAAGCGCCATCACACACTGGGGATCGGCGCCGAAATAGCGGGCGGCGGCCGCCTCGAGATCGGCGAGCGCGTCGGCCTCGGGCAGCCGTGCCCAGTCGATCGTCAGCCGCTCGACGCCCGGCCATGGTTGTGGGTTGATGCCGGTCGACAGGTCGATCCAGGGCAGGCCGCCACTATCGAACACGCTCCGCGCCCGTGCCAGTCGCCCGCCATGCTCCGTCCATGGGCTCACGCCAGTCCGGTCCACAACACCACGGCGATGAGCAATCCGGTCTCGACCAGCTCGATCCCCGCGCCGAGGCAGTCGCCCGAAACGCCGCCGAGCTTTTGCCGGAGCCATAATCCCCACCACAGGATCAGCAGCGGCGCGATTAGCAATGCGGGCACGAACCAGCATGCAAACGTCCAGCCGACAGCCCAAACCATCAGAACGGGAAGGCTGGCGACGCCGATGAATCGTTCGGCGAGCCCGGCATGGAGCGAGGGCAGCCAGCGAGTCCAGGCCAGCGGCGCGATCCGCGCGACCGCGGGGATTAGCAGCAGTGCGACCCATTGGGCGGGCGGGAGCAGGTGAAGCAGCACCAGCTTGGCAATGAGCTGAACGACAAGCGCGATGACGCCGAAGCTGCCGACATGCGGATCGGTCATCACCGCCAGCAACCGTTCCGGATCACGATGCGCCGCGCCGCGCGCGTCGGCGAGGTCGGAGAGTCCGTCGAGATGCAACGCACCGGTGACCCACACCCAAGCAACCAGTCCGCCCAGCGCAGCCATCCACGGATCGAAATGTGTACCGAGCCAGAAGGCCCCGGCCACGATGCCGCCCACCGCCAGCCCGGCGACCGGGAACCAGCGCATGCTCGCGGCGAAGCTCGCCGAATCCACCGGGACACCCGGCATCGGCAGGCGCGTCAGGAATTGCAGCGCGATGATCAGTCCCTTCATGGCCACAACCCTATAATCTGCCCGGTGCGTTGAGGTCCGTCCCAAATCCGCAGTGCCAGCACGCTGGCATAGGGCAGGTCGAACGCCCAGAGTTGGGGCAGGGAAAAGCCGCAAAGAACGTGGAGCGCGGCCCGCATCGCGCCGCCATGGGTGACGACCAGCGGGGGTTCGGCCGGAAGGTCATCGATCGCCGCGGTCACCCGCGCAACCAGTATCGACCAACGTTCGCCGCCGGGAGGCGGATTCTCGTCGGGATCGCTCCAGAAGCGGCCCAGCGCGTCTGGAGCGATCGTGCCACTTTCCAGCCCGTCCCATTCGCCGAAATCGAGTTCACGCCAGCGCGGGTCGATCTGCGCCAATACGTTGAGACCGGAAGCAATCGCCTTCCCGCATTCCGAAGCGCGCTTCAGATCAGATGCGATTACATGCGCGACCGCCAGTCCCTCCGCCTGTGCCCGGCATGCCGCGACTCCCTCGGTGGTTACCTTGCAATCGGTGCGGCCGAGCATGCGTCCGGTCAGCACCGGTGCGCCGTGGCGCATCAGATAGAGCGTGCGGGCGTTCACAGCTTTCCTGAGACGCTGGCTTCGGCGAAGGTCGCCATGCCATTGTGCGCCGCCAATGCCGCGCGGACGATCGGCACCGCAACCGCCGCGCCGCTGCCTTCGCCCAGCCGCATGCCAAGCTGAAGCAATGGTATCAGGCTGAACTGATGGAGCAGCCGGCGATGGCCGGGCTCGGCCGAGCAATGGCCGGCAAGGCAATGCTCGGCGAGGGAGGGCTGATCCGCGACCAGGGGAGCGATCGCGGCGCAGGCGATGAAGCCGTCGAGCATCACCGGCATACGCGCCTGCCGCGCCGCCAGCACCGCACCGGCGATCGCCACGATCTCGCGGCCACCCAGCCGCCGCAGCGTTTCGAAGGCATTGTTCGGCGCATCCGCGTGGGTGGCCAGCGCTTGTTCGACCACCGCGACCTTGTTCGTCACGCCTGCTGCATCCAGACCGGTTCCCGGGCCGACCCAATCCTGTACGGCACCACCAAGGCTACGCGCGCACAACGCGGCTGCGGCGGTGCTGTTGCCGATGCCCATTTCACCGACGGTGAGGAGATCGAGGTCGGGATCGACCATCGCCGCGCCGCGATTGAGCGCGTCGAGGCATTCGTCGGCGGTCATCGCCGGCGCCTCGGTAAAGTCCGCCGTTGGCCGGTGGAGGTCGAGCGCGACGACACGCAGCTCCATCCCGGCTTCCCGCGCGAGCTGGTTGATCGCCGCGCCGCCGGCCTCGAAATTCGCGACCATCTGGATCGTCACGTCCGGGGGGAATGCGCTGACGCCGTGGCGGGTGACGCCATGATTACCGGCGAAGATCACGGCGCGCACCTTGTCCAGTGCCGGACGCTCCTTGCCCTGCCAGCCGGCCATGAACAGCGCGATCTCCTCCAGCCGCCCGAGCGACCCGGCCGGCTTGGTCAGTTGTGCCTGCCGCGCCGACGCGGCCTCACGCGCGGTAAGGTCCGGCCCGGGCAAGGCGGCGAGCGCGGCGGCAAAGGTGCCGGGGGATTCAAATCGCATTAAACAGTCTCGTCCTGTGCGATCCGTCCGGTCGGCACGACCAGCGGCGCTGTGTCATTTCCGTCGATCCGGGCCTGCACGCCATAGACGGTGCGCAGATTGGCCTCGCTCAATACATCCAGCGGCGCGCCCTGCGCGACCAGCCGTCCACGGTCCATCAGCAGCAGCCGGTCGCAATAGCGCGCCGCCATCGTCAGATCGTGCAGGATGGTGATTACCAGCGCACCGGTCCGTGCCTCGCCTCGCAGCAGTTCCATGACATCGATCTGATGTCCCGGATCGAGCGAGGCGAGCGGTTCGTCGACGATCAGTCCGCGCGCCTCGACCGCCAGCGCCCGTGCCAGCAGAACCCGCGCCCGCTCGCCGCCCGACAGCTCGGTGGCGATCCGGTCGCGCAGGTGCGCGATATCGGCACGTTCGATCGCGCGGTCGATGATCGCCTGATCCGCCGCGGAAATGCGGGACATCGGCGCCAGATGCGGCAGCCGTCCAAGACCGACCAGCCGCTCGACCGCCAGCGGCCAGTGCAGCGTCTGCCCCTGCGGCAGATAGGCAAGCTCACGCGCGATCCGGCTGCGATGCAGACCAGTGATCTCCGCATCGTCGAGCGCGATGCTGCCCCGATAGGGAAGCAGACCGAGTAGCGCACGCACCAGCGTCGACTTGCCCGCGCCGTTGGGGCCGATGATTCCGATCAGGCGCCCCGGTTCGAGCGACAGGCTGATGTCGTTCACCACCGTTCGGGTGCCGAGCGCGACGCTCAGGCCTTGGGTCGTCAGCGTCACCATAGCCGGCGCTCCCGCAGCAGATGGACAAGGAAGACCGGGATTCCGAGGAACGCCGTCACCACGCCCAGCTTCAGCTCGTTGGTCGCCGGGATCATCCGCACGCCAAGGTCGGACAGGGTGAGCAGCAGCGCGCCGCCGATCGCCGACGGCAGCAGGATCGCCGACGGGCTGCGGTCGGTTAACGGGCGGATGAGATGCGGCACGATCAGGCCGACGAACCCGATCGACCCGGACACCGCGACCGCGCCGCCCACGCCGATCGCCACCCCGACCAGCAGCCGCCAGCGCACCGCGCGCAGATTGATGCCCAGCGCCCGCGCGCCGTCCTCGCCCAGCGTCAGTGCGTCGAGCGCGCGCGCGTCCCACAGCAGCAGCGCGCCTCCGACGACGATGCAGGGCAGGGCGATCCATACATGCTGGGACGATCGGTTCTCGAGGCTGCCGAGCAGCCAGTTCATGATCTCCATCGCCGCAAAGGGGTTGGGCGACAGGTTGAGTGCAAGGCTGATTCCGGCGCCGGCCAGGGTCGCGATGGCGATTCCGGCAAGGATCAGGGTCAGCGAGCTCTCCGACTGGCCGGACAGGCCGAACAGCAGGACCAGCGCGACGAGTGCGGCGGCGACCGCGAGCAGCGGGAGCAGCGCCGGGTGCAGCTCGGCGATGCCGAAATAGAGCGCGATCACCGCGCCCAGCGCCGCCGCGTTCGATGCGCCGAGCACGGATGGCTCGGCGAGCGGGTTGCGCAGGAACGCCTGCAGCGCCGCGCCGGCAAGACCAAGCATCGCGCCGACCAGCAGCCCCAGCAACATGCGCGGCATGCGCAGCTCGAGCACGATGGTGCTCGCGATCATGTCGCCTTTGCCCATCAGCGCTGCGATGACCCGGCCGGGTGCGAGCGAGACGGTGCCGAAACCGAGCGAGGCCAATGCGGCGAGCACGGTCAACGCCAGCAACAGGCCGTTGAGGCGGAAGGATGCGCCGCGAGTCATCGCGTCACGAACCGCTTGCCCGGCGCGCGAACCGGGCTAGGAACGGCGGCATCATGCGGCGTCTTCTCCATCTTGCGGTCATTTCCCTGTTCACGCTCGGCGCCTCCGCCGCGCCGGTCGCCCCGCAGCCGGTGGCCGCGCCCGTTCGACCACAACGGATCGTTTCGCTCAACCTGTGCACCGATCAGCTGTTGCTCGCGCTGGCGGATCGCTCGCAGATCGCCGCGCTGACCCGCAACGCGCGCGACACCGAGATGTCGGCCGCGGCGGCACAGGCGCAGGGCATCACGTTGCTCAGGGAATCGGCCGAGCAGCTGTACGCGCTGCGTCCCGACCTGATTATCGGCATGCCCGCCAGCCGCCACGCGATGCTGCGCCCGCTGGGACCGGAAAAGTACCGCACGCTCGATCTGGGCTATGCCGAGAGCTACGGCACGATCGTCGAGCAGATCCGCACCGTCGCCGCCGCCGTCGGCCATCCCGCGCGCGGCGAGGCACTGATCCGCCGGATGGAGGCGGATCTCGCGAAGCTCGGTAAGCTTAGGCGCCGCAAGGTCGCTGCCTATTACCAGCGGCGCGGTTTCATGACCGGCACGGAAACGCTGATCGACGACCTGATGACGCGCGCCGGCCTCGTCAATCTCGCCGCCAAGCTCGGCAAGCCGCCGCTGTCGCAGATCAGCCTCGAGGAAATGGTCGCGGCCCGCCCCGATTATCTGATCGTCGAAAGCGCGACCGACCGCATCACCGATCAGGGGACGGAGATGCTCCATCACCCCGCGCTGCGTGGCATCCCGCGCATCTCGATCCCCCAGGCGTGGACGGTATGCGGCGGCCCCGCCTATGTGCTGGCGGCACGCGGCATCGTCGAGCAGGCCGCGCGCAGGCACTAGAATTCGATGCCCTTCTGCGCGCGCACATTCTGCGTGCGGAAGGGATGCTTCACCTCGGTCATCTCGGTGACGAGGTCGGCGGCGTCGATCAGCGCCTGCGGCGCGTTGCGGCCGGTGATGACGACATGCTTCATCGGCGCGCGGGCATTGACCGCCTCCAGCACTTCCTCGACCGGCAGATAGTCGTAGCGCAGGACGATGTTGAGCTCGTCGGCGATGACCAGCGCATAGGCGGGGTCGGCGATCATCCGCTTGACCTCTTCCCACCCGGCGCGCGCCGCGGCGATGTCGCGCGCGCGATCCTGCGTGTCCCAAGTGAAGCCTTCGCCCATCCGCCTGAACTCGATCTCGTCGGGGAAACGGTCGAAGAAGCGTTTCTCCCCGGTGTCGATCGTACCCTTCACGAACTGGACGATGCCGACCTTCATCCCGTGCCCGATCGATCGCGCGGCCATGCCGAATGCGGAGGACGACTTGCCCTTGCCGTTGCCGGTATGGACGATCAACAGACCCTTCTCGACCGTCTTGGTCGCGATCTTCTTCTGCTGAGCCGCCTGGATCTTCTTCATCCGCTCATTGTGTTCGGCGTCGGTCCGGGGCTTCATCGTATTGCTCCGAGAATGAGAAAGGGGAGGCGATCCAAGCCGCCTCCCCGAACGGATCAGAAGTTCAGGCGGATACCGCCATAGGCGCTGCGGCCCAGTGCGTTCTTGCCGAAAGCCATCTGATACTGCTTGTCGAACAGGTTGGTGACGCGGCCATAGACCTCGACATTGTCGGTGATCCCGTAGGACGCGAGCAGGTCGACCACCTCATAGCCCTTGGTCGCGGGTGAGAAGCTGCTGGAGCCATTGCGATCGCGATAGCGCGCGCGGGCGCTGATCGAGAGGCGCTCGATCGGGGTCAGCGTGATCGAGGTACTGCCCGAATGCTTCGGACGTTTGAGATCGGACCACACGCCGTTCTCGGCCGCATCCTGCTCGGCTTCCAGATAGGTGTAGCTCTGGCGGATCGTGAGCCATTCCAGCGGGCGTACATCGACCGCGATCTCGATCCCCGACTTCCGCGTCTTGCCGAACTGGGCATAGCCGCCGAACGGCGGGCGCGCGCCGTCGAACACGATCTCGTTGCGGGTCTTGGCGAAGAAATAGGAGAATTGCGCCGACAGCTTCGACCCGAAGTTGAAGTCGATGCCGACATCGCCGCCCTCGCTCGTCTCGACCTTGAGGTCGGCATTGCCGTAGCTCGGGTCGAAGAGCTGGTAGAGGCCCGGCGCCTTGGCGCCCGAACCATAGCTGGCGCGCAGCTTGACGTCGCCGCCGGCGATCGCGTTCTCGACGACATAGGCGCCGGTGACGCGATAGGTGTCGAACGATCCGAAGCGGCTGTTGTCGTCGATACGCGCGGCGCCGGTGATCGTCAGGCCGCGGGCAGGGCGCAGCGCCAGTTCGGCAAAGGCCGACTTGGTCGTGATCTTCGCGTCGAACACGCCCGAGAAGTTGGTCAACTGGTCGGTATATTCTTCTTCATAGTTGCCGCCGACCGCGATGCCGGCGATGCCGCCCTTGTCGTAGCTGGCATTGAGCGCGAGCACGTCCTTCGTGCCTTCGTACAGATCGCCGTCGGCGCGGTTCCAGGTGCCGAAATAGCGGCGTTGGGCGACATAGCGGCTGGCGGTCGCGCTGGCGCGCAGCGCGCTGTCGTCGCTGCGGAAGCTTGCCTGGCCGGCATAGGCCCATTCCTTCTTGCGCACGGTGTCGAGGCTGTCGCCGTTGGTGGCGTCGAGATCCGAATGTGCGTCCTGCCAGAAGCCGATCAGCTGGAGATCGAGGTTGGACGTGGCGGCGAGGCCGACGCGGCCGCTGAAGCCGTAGCGCCAATATTCGTCTTCCTCGACCGAGGTGCCGGTCGCCGGATCGGCGAGCGAGGGTCCGTCGTGCCGGTAGCCGCTGGCGGTGAGGCGGAAGTCGAGCGCGCCCTTCTTGCCGAGGATCGAGGCCGCGCCGCTGAGCGTCTCGTACG
>DATIGZ010000209.1:0-11663 GCA_035481255.1 Sphingomonas sp.
GGCTGACCCCGCGCGGCATCCGCACGCATCTGGGCCTCAACAAGCCGATCTACGCGCCGACCGCGGCGTACGGCCATTTCGGCCGCAAGGCCGAGGGCGACTTCTTCCCGTGGGAAAAGACCGATCTGGTCGAGGATCTGAAGGCCGCGCTGGCCTGATCCACGTCCCCCGGCAACGGACAGAAAGAGGCGGCGGTCCCGGCGGGGCCGCCGCCTTTTTTGTCCGGGCATCGAAACGTCCCAAAAGTCACGCTGCCACGCGTGCGCGAAGGAAGCTGCAAGGTTCACCTGTCAAAGAGCAGGGTCGAGCCAAGCAGGCGGAATCCTACATTTCAACCTGTTGCTTCCGCCCCGCGCGCCGCTAGCCTGTCGTTCGGAGGATGCCATGCCCAAAGCCCTGATCGCCGCGCTTGCCCTGATCGCCGCAACCCCCGCGCTCGCGCAGATCGCCCCGACCGAACAGACCGCGCTCGACCATGCGAAGATGCGGGGCGAGCTGATTTACTGGTACGATCAGGCCGCCTGGCACGGCACCGACGACATGCTCGCCAGGGCACGGGATCTGGCGCCGACGATAGGCGGCTGGATCGTCGACGGCCCCGCGGATGCAACCGAGCTGATTTTCTACAGCCGCGGTGCCGATCCCCGGCCACTCTATCAGGTGCGCTTCAGGGACGGAAAGCTGGCGGAGAGCCGCAAGCTGGGCGAGGCCGATACCCCGATGCTGACCCCGCAGCGCCGCCGGATGATTGCCGCACTGGCGATCGCGCGCAAAGCACTGATCGAGGCGAAGCCGACGCGATGCGCCGACAAGCCGTTCAATACCGTGGCCCTCCCGCCCGCCACGCCCGACGGCCCGGTGCCCGTCTATTTCCTGACGCCGCAGACCGAGCATGGCGTGCTGCCGCTGGGCGGCCACTATCTGTTCGAGGTGGACGCCGCGGGCAAGACGAGCGCCATGCGCCGCTTCACCAACAGCTGCATCGCGCTCCCCACCACCGACGCCGGGGACAAGGACGGCGGGCGGACCGCGGCGCTGTACATCACCCATCTGCTCGACCCGGTGCCGACCGAGATCCACTTCTTCTCCGCCATGGCCGCGCGCAAACCGATCTATGTCGGAATCGGCGAGAAGGTCTGGTCGGTTACCCCCAGCGGTCGCGGCGCGGGCGCCAGCCTGATCAAGGCCGCGAAGTGAAGACGATCCGCGATCCCGCTCACGCGCTCGCCACCGAACTCGCGGCGATCCGCGCGGAGTTTCAGGTGCCGGAGGCCTTTCCGGCTGAAGTGCTGGCGGCAGCCCGGACCGTGGCCGGGCGCGCGCCGACCGCGCATCAGGACTGGACCGACGAGCCGTTCGTAACGCTCGACCCGGCGAGCGCCACCGATCTGGATCAGGCGTTCTGCATCGAAGCGGCGGGAAGCGATCTGATCCTCCATTACGCCATCGCCGACGTCGCATGGTTCGTCGACGAGGGCGGGCCGATCAACACCGAAGCATGGGCACGCGGCGAGACGCTGTACCTGCCCGACGGCAAGGCGGGCCTCTATCCCCCGGTGCTGGCCGAGGGCGCGGCGAGCCTGTTGCCGGACGGACCACGGCCCGCGGTGGTGTTCAGCGTGCGTGTAGCGCCTGACGGATCGGTGACGCTCGACGCCGCGACACGCGCCGTGATTCGCAGCCGCGCCAAGCTCGCTTACGCGACGGTCCGGGACGAGGATTTGCCCGCCGGGTTCCCCGAGCTGTCAGCGCGGATCATCGAAGCCGAAGCCGAGCGCGGTGCGGCGCGCGTCGATCCGCCCGAGCAGGAGGTGAGCGAAGGCCCGGACGGCGGCCTCACCCTCTCCTTCCGCGACCGCCATCCGTCCGAGGATCGCAACGCCGCGCTCTCACTGGCATGCAATATGGCGGTGGCGGACGCGCTGATCGCGCACGGCACGGGGCTGTTCCGGGTGATGGCCGAACCCAACGAGCATGCGGTTCGGCGGCTGCGCCACACCGCGCGCGCGTTCGGCATCGAATGGCCCGAACGCGCGACGCTGACCCAGTTCGAACGGACGCTGGACCCCGCCAACCCGCGCGCCGCCGCGCTGATGCTGGCGATCCGGCGCGCGGGCAATGGCGCGGGCTACCAGCCCTTCCGCCCCGGCGAGACGCCGTGGCACGCCGCGGTCGCCGCGCCCTATGCCCATGCCACCGCGCCGCTGCGGCGGCTGGCCGACCGTTATGTCGTGCAGGCGGCACTGGCGGTGGCGCACGGCAAGCCGGTTCCGGATCATGTC
The DNA here is from genome assembly GCA_035481255.1 of Sphingomonas sp. GTDB lineage: Bacteria > Pseudomonadota > Alphaproteobacteria > Sphingomonadales > Sphingomonadaceae > Sphingomonas. The sequence goes on from DATIGZ010000209.1 coordinate 2,283, forward strand.
ACCGACGCCTTCGCGAAATTGCCCAAGGTCATGGCCCGCGCCGACGCCCGCGCGAACCAGATCGACCGCGCGGTAATCGATATGGCCGAAGCGGTGATGCTGACGGGCAATGAGGGCGAGACGATGGGCGCGATCGTCACCGATATCGGCGAGCGCGGGGCATCGATTCAGCTGCGCGACCTGCCGGTGACGGCGCGGGTCGAGCCGTCGGGGCTGACGCCGGGCGATGCGCTCGACGTACGGCTGACGCGCGCCGATCCCCGCGCACGGCAGATCGCATTCGAACGGCTGAGCTGAAGCGCCCAAGCCGCTTGTTTCGGCTGCGGCTTGCGGTCAGGCTTGGTATGAACAGGGGGAGTGAAGCCGTGATCGTTCGCATGTTCGCTTGCGCAGCGCTGATTGCCTGCGCCACGCCGGCCGTGGCGCAGAAGAACCCGCCGCCGCTCAAGACACCGGCCGGCAAGCCCTTTCTCCATGCGAACAGCGGGATCACGCTTCCCGCGCAGCTGGCCGATCTCCCCCGCACGGGCGCGCGCGAATATGAGAAGCCACAGCTCGACGTGCTGTTCACCTACAAGGACAAGGCCGATGACGAGGAGTTGTCGGTTTACATCTATCGCGTGACCACGGGCGCTCCGGCGGTCTGGTTCGAGCAGGCGGTGCGCCCGATCAGCGAGCGACCGGCGTTCCGGCGCATGACGGAGATGGACCTGCCAGTATCGTTCGCGCTGCCGGGCCAGAGCGTGGCGAGCGGGATGCGCGCGGCATGGACGGTATCGGACAGCTCGATACGAAGCACCGCGCTCGCCATCGTCCCGGTCGGCGACTGGCTGGTGAAGTTCCGTTACTCCTCCGTCACGCGTGAGGCGGCGTCGCTGGTACGGCGGCTCGACGCGATGATCGCCGGTATCGGCTGGCCTGCGGCCATCGCGAACGCGCCGGCCGCGACGCGGGTTGAGGACTGCGCCACGCAGCTCAAACTGGATGGAAAATCGAGCCCCGTGCAGCAGGAAGGCGCATCGGCGCTTGGCGACGCGTTGGTCTTGTCGCTCACCGACAAGCCGGATCGTAAGCCTGTAGCGTGGTGCCGCGATCGAACCGTCGAGAGTCCCGTCCCCGTCTATCGTCCGGCCGGCACCACCGACAGCTACCTCGCGACGCTGTCCGATTCGGGCCGCGCGGTATGGGTACGGCCAGGCGCGAGCGGACTTGTCGCCAGCGATCGCAAGCCGAGCTGGGCGGTAAGCATCGTGCTGGCCGGCGAAACCATCAACTATGGGGGCCGCGACCGCCTCCCCCCGCCCGCTCAGCTCAGCGAGATCCTCAAGGGCAATGCGACGTCGCGCGTCACAACCTGGGGAAAGAGCGAGATCAGGATCGACCCGTCGCAGATGAAATAGCCGCCGCGGTTTCCTTTCGGCGCGCACGCCGCTAGGGGCGCTCGCCATGAACGATCCCACGAAGAACCGCCGCCTCTATGGCCGGGCGAAGGGCCACAAGCTGCGCGCCGGGCAGGCGTCGCTGGTTGAGGAGATGCTGCCACAGGTCGCGGTGCCCGAGACCGGGCCGATCGATTCGGCGTCGCTGTTCGGCGATGCGCGCCCGCTCGAGCTGGAGATCGGCTTTGGCGCGGGCGAGCATCTGGCGGGACAGGCGGCGATGCGGCCTGAGCATGGCTTTATCGGCTGCGAGCCGTTCCTCAACGGCGTGGTCGGCGCATTGGGGCATATCCGCGACGGGGATCTCGGCAATGTGCGGCTGTACATGGGCGACGCGCTCGACGTGGTCGAGCGGCTGCCCGACGCCAGCCTCGACCGGGTCTATCTGCTCCATCCCGATCCGTGGCGGAAGGCGCGGCACGCCAAGCGCCGCATGGTCAACCACGGCCCGCTCGACCTGATCGCATCCAAGCTAAAGCCGGGCTGCGAATTCCGGCTGGGCACCGACGACCCAACCTATTGCCGCTGGGCGATGATGGTCATGAACCAGCGCCGCGACTTCGAATGGCAGGCGAAGGAGGCGAAGGACTTCCTCACCCGCCCCGCCGACTGGCCCGAGACCCGCTACGAGCGTAAGGCGCGGCGGCAGGGGCATGAGGTGTGGTACTTCCGCTACCTGCGCGTCTAGGCTGCCCGCACCGCCCGAGCGATCTGCGTGACGTGGCGCAAGTCGCCGCCGCAGCACGCGCCGAAGACGTTGAGCCACGGCATACGCTCTCGCAACCGCGCATAGAGCTGGCCCAGCTCATGCGGGTCGCCGGCGTCCAGCTCTTCGGCTTCGTCGAGTTCGGCATGGCTGCGGCGCGAGGCATTGGCGCGAATGCCACGGATGCGGCGTGACCAGTCCGCATCGGCAAGCACATCGGCGAAATGATCCGGGTGCGCGCAGTTGACCATGAAATAGGCCGCCCCCGCCTCCGTCTGCGCATCGACCTCACGGATCGCGTCGGCGAGCGGCTGGCCGTCGGGCAAGCGGCCGTCGGTCTCGACGGTGAAGGAAATGACCGCGGGCAGGCCGAGCTTCGCCGCGGCCTGAACCAGGCCCGCCGCCTCACTCGCCTGATTGAAGGTCAGGCCGGTCACCATGTCGACCGGCGTCGTGGCAAGCCAGCCGAGTTGCTCGGCATAATAAGCGGCCGAATCCGCCGCGCTGATCTTGCGTTCGGGTCGATAGGCGTCGCCGCGCGGGCCGATCACGCCGTTGAGGACGATCGGACCGGCACCCTCGAAGCGCGCGCGCAGGCCGGCGGCGAGTGCCGCCGCATCCTCGTTCGCCACTCGCAACTGGCTCGCGTCTTCGCCCAGATCGCCGCCCCAGTGCGAATGCGCCTTCCACGTCACCGTATCGAGGATGAAGCCGGCACCGCTATCGCGGGCAAGATCGAGGAAGCTGGTGAAATAGCGTTCCAGCGCCGCCCGCCCCTCGGGCTCGGGCAACAAGGTGTGCGCGGCGAACTCGCGGATCTCGATGCCGTGGTTGAAGATCAGATCGGTCTCGAGGCCCGCATCGGTCAGGAACAAATCACCGTCAAGTTGCGGCAATGCGTCTCGGTATCGCGCCATCTGAAGCCCTCCCGTCGCGCCCGTTTACACGATTGCGGGCGGGATGCGCGATCACTCTTTCACGGCGCCGATCCGCGGGACGCCGATCGATGCGGGATCGCCGATGTCGATCGGAACAAGGCCGAACCGCATCCGCCACGGCGCGGTCGGATCGTTGCCGAACATCGTGTACCAGAACTTGCCCTGCTTGTCCTTGAACGCCGTGCCGTGGCCGCCATGCGGCGCACCCATGCGGCGCTGGGTATAGGGGCCGAACAGCGTCTTCGACGTGCCGTACATCATGTCATAGGTGCCGTGCGTGCGCAGCGGGCCGTGCCATTCGGCGCCGGTGAGGAAGTAGACGCCGTTGACCTTGATAAGGCCGTTGCCCTCATACCCGACATGGTCGCCATCAACATCAACGAGCTGGCGCACCGGTCCTTCGAACCCGTCGCGCGCGGCGTTGAGCTTCGCGATACTGCCGCCGCCCCACAGGAAATAGAGGCCGTCGTCATCCTCGAACGGGAAACCGTCGATGCCCTTGACCAGATAGGATTTGGTGACGTTCTCATACGGCCCCTCGGCCTTGCCGCTGGTCGAGCGGTAGAGCCAGGTCTTGCCCCCCACTCCCCGCTCCATCACCGAGAAGGCGAGATAGTAGGTCTTGTCGCGCTCGACCCATTTGATCTCGGGCGCCCACAGCTCGGCGATGTTGCTACCGAAGTCGTAGCCCATCCCTTCCCACTTCCAGACGAAACCGGCATCGGTCCAGGTCTTGAGGTCGGCCGAGCGCCACAGCTTCACGCCGCCCTCGGGCCGGTGATAGCCATAGCCGTCGAGCGTGCCGACGAGATAGTAGTTGCCGTCACCGCCAAGCGTGACCGAGGGGTCGCGCATCGACTCGGTCGTCACAAGCGGCTTGCGCGCCGCCACCGCGCTGTCCTCGGTGATCACCGACGCCGCCTGACGCAGCCGACCATCCGGCGCGCGTTCGAGCGGGACGAGGCCAACCTGCTCGCAGAACAGCGCGAAGCCGTCGTCGCATTTCGGGTTATAGGCCGCGGCGAGCTTACCGTCCTTGAGCCGCACCAGCGACGCGCGCCCGGCATGCGGCGCGGCAAGCGCGCGCATCGTGAACGGCCCATAGGGTGTCGGCGCTTCCGCCACGAACAGATCCTCGGTCGCGGTACGCATGCGGCCGGTCACCTCACTCGCGGCAAGGACGTATTTGCCCCCGTCGCGGATCATCGTCGCGCCGCGCGTGCCCACGCGGGTGCGCACCGGCCAGTCCTTGCCCGTAGGCGGATGCTTGGCGAACAGTTTCTGGTCGGGCTTGAGGAAGCGCGGCGCTTCGGCGAGCTTCCTCAAGCCGGGCGCAAGGCGGGCGATCATCCCGCCGCCCCACAGCAGATAGGCCTTGCCATCGCTGTCGACGAACAGCGAGACGTCCGATGCGTCCTCGGCAAGGCAGGGGGAAGCGGCGAAGGCCCCGCCCGGCGCGGCAGCACTGCCGGTGGCGATGCGCGCGCAACCGGCCTTGTCGGAAAAGGCCAGGTAAAGCGTATCCCCGGCCACCGTCACCGACGGAGCGAGATAGCGTTCGGAGACATCCCCCACGGCGATGCCGTTGCCCGAAATCTTCGCAGGACCGATGCGAGTCCATTTCTTCGCGTCCGCCGAGGTCCACAGCTCGACGCCGTGCCGCGCGCCGCTGCGCAATGTGGTCCCAGTAAGGATCCAGCCGCCGCCGGGCAGCCGCGCGATCGAAGCGTCGCCGATCGGACGCTCCGAAAAAATCGCCGCTACGGGCGCCGCGTCCGCCCCCGGCATCACGGTCGCGTTGCCGTCCATCGAGGGGTGGTCGGCGAAGATATCGTCGGCCACCGCCTTCTTGAGCGGCGGCGGCTGCACCTGCGCCGATGCCGGAACGAGCGAAGCCGAGGCAATCGCGGCGAGCAGGAACGGTTTCATCATATCGATCAATTCTTCTGCAATGCCCGGAAATCGTCGAGCCAGGCATAGTTGGGCTGGGCCGTACCGTCCGCGTTCTTGCGGATCGTGGCGGGCGCGAACACGCTATTGATCAGCCACGGCGTCTTCTTCGGCCCCCAGGATGCCGACATCGAGCTGCCTTGCTTGAAGCCATAGGTGGCGACGGCGAGACGGCCGGTATCGCGGAAGATCTTCATCTGGTTGCGCAGATAATGCTTCCGCCCCTCGAACCACGGGCTCATCTTGAGAAAGTCATCCCATTGCGTCTTGGAGAACGGGGTTTCGAGCGCCGCCTTGACGATCTGCCAGTTCTGCGCGTTGCGCGGCGCCTGATATTTGTCGGCGAAAGCGGGCGGGACCGGCTTTTCCATATTCGCCTGCCACCACCAGATCAGCGAGAATTCGGTAACGATGAAGGTCTGCTCGGGGCGCATGCGCGGCAGGATATAGTCGAGAAACGCCTTCGACTGCTCGATCGCGGTGATGTGCGGATGAATGGTGACTCCGTCCAGCTCGGGCGTTTCCTTGACGAAAGCCATCCAGCGATCTGTCGCCGGCGTGCGCCACTCGGCCTTCTCGAGCTGGTTCATCGCGCCCATATACAGCCGCGTCCCGCAGTTCGCACCGCAATGCTGTTTGCGATAGTCGATAACCCGCTTCGCCAGCTTCTCGTAAAAGGCGTTGAAGTTCGGGTTCCAGTCCTGCTTGCGGCTCTCGATGAAGGGTTCGTTGCCGATCATCAGGATGTCGACCTTGCCCATTACGAGCGGCAACACCGCATCGGTACGAGCGAGCTGGCGCTCCATCTCGGCGCCCTCCGCCTTGGGGAAGGGGACCCGATTATAGGGGTATTTGAACGTCAGGATGGTCCGGTAGCCGCGCGCCCTGGCCTCGAGGATCTTCTTGACCGCGCCATGCTCGGCGGCGGAGCCGCGGTCGAGCTGGTGCATCGGCAGGAAGATGCGCACCCATTTGGCGCCGGCCTGCTCCAACTCGCGATAGTCGACGTCCTCATAATGCTCGTTGTAGTTGGCGCCGAGCGCGCCCTGCGCCAGCGCGGCGCCGGACAGGCCGATCAGTGCGGCGGTCGCCGCGAGAAGCATACGCATGGGTCTCTCCCACCTTTCGAGAAATCAGTTACCCGTGCGCGCGTCGCGCCGGGCCTTGAGGTTCACCGACATCGCTTTGGGCTGCGCGTCGAGAATGGCGTCGAGCCGGGCGAGAACCTTGGGCAGCGCTTCAGCCATGTTGCGCGTCTCGCCCGGATCGGCCTGCATGTCGTACAGCTCATAGGCGCGCTGCCCGGTCGCCTCCTGGGTCCAGCGGACGAGGCGGTAGCGCTCGGTACGGATCGCTTGGCCGATACGGCCGGGGCGGTTGAAGGCGTGATAGGCGTAGGACCGGACGCGCTTCGCCGGATCGCGGAACACCGGCGTCAAATCGGCGCCGTCGATCGGCTGCATCGTCGCGGGCAGTTTCAACCCCGCGAGTTTCACCAGCGTGGGATAGACGTCGACCGTTTCAGCCAGCTGGCCGGGCGCGCTGCCGGGACGCCCGGTGCCCGGCCCGGCGAAGATCAGGGGCAGATGCACCGCCTGTTCGAAATTGGTGTGTTTGGTCCAGAGACCATGGTCGCCGAGATGATAGCCATGATCGCCCCACAAGATGACGATCGTGTTGTCGGCCAGCCCCTCACGCTCAAGCGCGTCGAGCACCTTGCCGATCTGCGCATCGACATAGGCGACGCCCGCATAATAGCCGTGGATCAGCTTGCGCTTCTGCGCTTCGGTGAAATCCTCGCCCAGCCCGCTTTCCGGCAACGGCGTATAGGCGGCGATCTCGCCCTTCACCTTGCCCGCGAACTCCGGCGCGCCGTCGGGCAGCCGCTCGAAGTCCGGCATCGGCAGCTTCGCCGGATCGTACATGTCCCAATAGCGCCTGGGCACCGAGAAGGGCAGATGCGGCCGCGCGAAGCCGACCGCGAGGAAGAAAGGCGAAGCGGAGGATTTGAGCTCAGTCAGCCGCTGCGACGCGCGCGCCGCGGTGCGGCCATCCGCATAGGCGTCGTCAGGCACGTCGGGGCTTTCCCATGCCGCGCCACGCACCTGCTTCGCGGCCGCCTCGAACACAGGTCCCTCGAACGGCACCTCGTTGAACAGCACTTCTTCGCGCGTGACCTTGCCGCCCTGGGTGCTGGCGGGATCGAGATACTCGATCACCTTGTCCTTACGCGAGGGTACCGACCAGCTCGCCTTGTCGTCGAACGTGCCATGTCCGACATGGAAGACCTTGCCGATGCTCTCGGCACTGTAGCCCGATTGCTTGAACAGTTGCGGCAGCGTGACCGCGTTCGGGATGTAGTCCCGCAGGTCCTGCCCGAAATTGTAGATGCCGGTCGATGTCGAGCGGCGGCTTGTCATCAGGTTGATGCGGCTCGGCGCGCACACCGCCTGATTGGCGTAGGCCCTTTCGAACCGCGTGCCGCGCGCGGCCAGCCGGTCGATGTTGGGACTGATCGCATGCGCGTCGCCGAATGAGCGCAGCGTGGGCTTCAGATCGTCGATCAGGATGAGGAGAACGTTGGGACGCTGCGTCGTGCGTGCCGGGGCGGGCGCCGGAGCGGCAAGCTGGCGCGATGAACTGAGCGCGCCGGTCTGCGCGCAGCCCGCGACTGCGGTCGCCGCCATCAGAGCCAGCGCCTGTCTGGCGATCCGGGAAAAACGCATAACTACTCCCTCAATCTTATTCTTATAAATCTTATAATTATCGCCGCCGAAGGCAAGCCCTAGTTGCGCGCCGGCGTGACCCTAGGGGCGACTGCGGCCGGCCCGCTCGATGCGTTCCAGCCTCGCGGCCATGGTCCGGGTCCGCCCGGGCAACTTCGCCGCGAGATTCACGCGCTCACTCGGATCGCTGGCGAGATCGTAAAGCTGATGGCGCGGAAGCGTTCCGATCGCGTTGCCATGGAACTCATGCGGCTCGGAGCTCCCGCGGATAAACTTCCAGTCCCCTTCGCGCAGCGCGAGGATGCGCGCGCCGCTGCTGGCCACGGTCGCACCGGTGGTGACCATCAGCTTGGTATCCTGAACGACATGATCGCGCCCGCGCTCGCTTTGGCCGAGCAGAGCCGAACGCAGGTCGAAGCTGTCGACCGCTTCGCCGGCCGGAAGCCGCTGCCCGAGCAATGCCGCCAGCGTCCCGACCAGATCGACATGGCTGATCATCGCGCGAGAAACATGACCGGCGCGTGCGTGGCCGGGCCAGCTGACGATCATCGGCACGCGAGTCCCGCCCTCGAAAATGCTGTATTTACCGCTGCGATAGGGACCGGACATGCGGTGCGCGCCAGCCAGTTCGACCGCCCGATCCTGATAGCCGTCGAACAGGATCGGACCGTTGTCACTGCTGAAGATGACCAGCGTGTCGTCCGCAATGCCGAGTTTCCCGAGCTTGCGCATCAAGGCGCCAACCGTCCAGTCGAGCTGGAGGATCGTGTCACCGCGCGGCCCCATGCCCGATGTGCCCGCGAAACGCGGGTGCGGCGCACGCGGGACATGCGGTTCGTTCATCGCGAAATAGAGGAAGAAGGGGCTGTCCTTGCGCGCGGCGACGAACTCGATCGCCTTGCCGAGCAAGACGTCGGTCAACTCCTCGTCCTTCCAGCGCGCGGCCTTGCCCCCGGTCATGTACCCAATGCGGCTGATGCCGTTGACGATCGTATTGGAGTGCTCGGGGTCCGCGGCGAATTTGAGCCGGTCCGGATTGCTCTCGCCGCTCGGTTCGTCACCCACCTTCGCCTTGTAATCGACGCGGATCGGATCAGCCGGATCGAGGTTCACGACGCGCCGATCCTCGATCAGCACCGTCGGCACGCGATCGAGCGTCGCGGGCATGAAGAAACCATAGTCGAAGCCGATGTCGAGCGGCCCCGGCGCGATCTCCCCGTTCCAGTCGACCTTGCCGTCACCAAGTCCCAGATGCCATTTGCCGACCACCCCGGTGGCATAGCCGGCCTTTTTGAGCATCGAAGCCAAGGTGAAGCGTCCCGGCCGGATGATCGCCGGCGCGTCTCCCGGCAGGATCTGCGTGCCCGAGGCGCGCCACGCATAGTCGCCGGTCAGCAGGGCATAGCGAGAGGGAGTGCATGTCGCGGAAGGCGAATGCGCGTTGACGAACCGCGTACCGCGCGCCGCCAGCGCATCCAGATGAGGGGTGCGGATCGTCTTCGATCCGTAGCAGCTCAAATCGCCGTAACCGAGATCGTCGGCGTAGATGACGACGATATTGGGTCGCCGTTGCGCCGGAGGCGCGGGCGTTTGCGTCGCCGCTGATGCCGAAGGCGGGGCAG
>DATIGZ010000210.1:0-8228 GCA_035481255.1 Sphingomonas sp.
GGTCTACGACCCCGAAACCGGCAGCGGCGCGGGCAAGGGCTATCTGAAGCTGCTTCCCGACGGCAGGCTCGAACTCAAGGGCTGCGTAGCCTTCTTTTGCCGCACCAAGATCTGGACCCGCGTGCGCTGACTGGCGCGCGGCGACGCTAGAACTCCTTCCGCATCTTCAACCGGACAACACGGCCAAGCGGGCTGATCTCATCGCGGCCGAACCCCGGCGGCGTGCTGCCATCGTCAAGCGTCACCCGGCGATAGCCGTTGAGGAGGTTCTCGACGTCGAGCGAGACCCTGAGGTCGCCCAGCAACCCTCCCCTCCTGGCCGCGCCGGGCAGGCGCCCCGGCTCAAGGAACGTCGACAGGCCGAACATCACGGGAGACCGGTTGTTGAGCACCTTGTCACCGCTGGTGACGCGCGACGCGTTGCTCCAGCTGCCGCTGAGCGTTGCGCCCCACCCCTGCTGGCCCAGCGTTGCCTGAAACGACACGCTGTGACGCGATTGGCCGCTCTGGGCCAGTCGATCGATCGCGGGGACCCCCGGGTGAGTTAGCAATTCGCTCTTCAACTTCCAGCGATGCGAGAGCCCGATGCCTACTTGCAGCGGATTGGTCCCCGGGGCCGATGACTTGGCCGGGAAACGCACCGAAATTCCCGAAGACAGACCGGAATCGGTCGCGTGCGCAATATTGATGGCCCGCGCATCGACCATGACCAGCCGCCCGGCGGCATCGCGTGTCACGCGTTCGGGAAACGCCGCCTCGATGACCGGGGTCAGTTCCGGAAACCCCGCCACCCCGCCGCTTGCCGTGTCCTGCTGATATGCGATCTTGAGCGACAGGGTCTGATCGCTCAGGGGGTGCCCCGTCGCCTCCAGCAGCAGATTACGCTGGCTACCGCGTTGCAGCGCGGGATTTCCGCCGGTGATCCAGACGGGTTCGGCGATCTCTCCCCGCGAATAATCGAATAGCCGATTGATCGTGGTGACGATCGGACTGTCGAGCTGCTCGAACGAAGGCGCGGTCCCGGCCTGGGCGAACGAGCCGCGCAACCGCAAGGCCCGGCCGGGAACCCAGGTCAGATCGGCGCCATACCGTTTCCGTAGCCGGCTGTTCGTCATGGTCTGCGCGCTTGCGTTCAGATCGAGGGTCAGGCTCCCCAGCGACAGGATCTCGCCCTCGCCGGCCCCGGAGATCGGCACGCTCATGTTCAATGCTCCGTCGAGCCGCTCGCGCGCCGTGCCGGTCCGCTGAGCGGGGCCGCCAAGATTGTCGCCCTGCCAGTTCGTCGACCGGTTCCGGCGCGCGTTCACCGAGATGCCAGCGCTCACCGGCCCGGCCGGCAGGTGGATGAGGTTCTTTCTGACATTGAGCCGGGCCGCGATACTCTCGCCTTGCGAACGGTCGCGACGGGCGAGGAGAAGACGCTCGTCCCACGGGCCGTAGGGGTTGAAATCAGCGTCGCCGTCATTGACCAGTTGCTGCACGCGCCCGGTATCGATCCCGTCCTCGAGCAGGCTGCGCGACCAGTTTCGCGAGTAGTTCACCGAGAAGCTGGTCCGCCAGTCGCCGATCGCGCCAGTGAGCGTCAGCGCGATTCCAACCGACTCGCTATCGTTATCGTTTCGGAGCGCCCTCTGCCCGAGGAAGGGCCGCGTCAGGATCACATCGCTGGCGAAAGGAGACCAGGGGCTGTCGGCGGGAATCAGGATCGACGCCATCGGCAGACCGCGCAGCGCACGGCTGGCGCTGCGGCCGGCATCGATACTCAGGGATGCCGAAAAGTCCCCCAGCGGGCGCGCCACGCTGAGGCCGAGCGCCAGGCCGTGCCGGGACGGCATCAGCGTTTCGAAGGCGTTCGGATCCAGCGCATCGCGGTCGCCGCCGGTCGCGGCAAAATCGGCGAGCATCGGCGCCTGAAATGCCGCGCCGGGCGGAATAGCCGCATTGGTGACAGTCCGTCCGGCGACGAGGCTGAGCGCCGGGTCGATCTCGCCGCCGCCGGGCGCGGCTACAAAACCCGTCCCGTCAAAGGCGCCGATGCGCGGCGGGATATTCCTTGCACTCTTATAGAGCGCGCTGTCGTAGTCGGCGCTTGCCTGCACGTTCCAGCGCGTCGCCCCGCTGATCGCCGATCGCCGGACTGTGAGCCTGCCGCCATATTGCCCGCCGCCCGTCGCCCAGTTGGCGCCGGCGTCGGCGCTCAGCATGGAAAAATGCTTCTTGAGGACCAGATTGATCACTCGTCGTCCCGGCGGATAGCCGTAACGCGCCGCCGCTTCCGGCTTGAGCACGGCAAAGCGGTTGAGCGCCTCCGCCGGATAGGCGGTGATCGAACGGTCCAGGCCTGCCGGCTTGCCGTTGACCAGAAGGACCGGCTCCTCTTCGCCGTCGCCGATGAACTGCTCGAGCCGCGCCATCAGATCCCGGATGCTGTCCGCGCCGTGACTGGCGATCTCGGCTTCATTGAACTCGATCTCAGCCGCTACTTCGGCTTCGCCATAGCGCTGGCCGATAATGAGGATCTCGTCCTCTTTCGTCAGATCGCCCGGCGGGGCGGGCTCTTCCGAACCCGCCACCGCACGGACGCCCCCTTTATCTGTTTGCGCTCCGGCACCGGGACATAAGCCGAGGGAAAGACAGGCAATCCCCAGAAGACCCGGCCGAGCAGCGCACATCACTAAATGGAACCGTTCTGATTTAACGCCGCCGCGCCAGGTTTTCGCAGACCCTCACGGACAATACGCATCACAACTCTCTCGTCTGTCAGCGAATACGAGCGAGCGCACGATGACCGTGCGCTCGCCGCATTGTTTCACTGGCCAGTGACATCACTCAGTTACGACGCCCTGTACCAGCGATGACTTCACGGATTGTCAATAATGCCGTCGATCTTGCAATCGCCGCCGCTGACATCCTGCGGGATGGTCGAGGGGGTCGAGAACCCGGTCTCAAGCGTAAACTCGTCGGTGCCGGTGTATTCGAGGACGAGATGGCCCTTGCAATCGCCAGCCGTGATGGTGGTGTCGACAAAGATCTCATCGCTACCGCCACCGGTAACGCCAACCTGCCACAAATTGCCGGACGTATTCACCACCGGCCAAGGCGCATTCATGAACACAACCGTATTGCAGGCCCCGCCCGAACCCGTGAGCGAAGGATTCTTGGCCTCATAGCCTGAACCGGTATTCTCGATATCGATGCTCAGAGTGCAGGTAAGCGGAATACCCAGACCCTTTTGCACGATTACGGTCCCGTCATAGGTAACCGCGGTGTTGACAGGAGCCGTCGTAAACGACTGCGCTGCCGCATGTTGAGCCGAAATAAGCGCGAGGGATGCAGCAGCAATTCCAAGAAATCTTTTCATTTCTCTCTCCTATAGCAATAATAGAACATTGCCTTTATGCACGACACCCCTCGATCTCATTAAGAAATCGACTCGATGCCGTATCACTATACTACACACGAATCACTTATCTTCAACTTGAATCACCCGTGAACTACTTTGGAATCCGACAAAACTTCCTCTGAATTGGTTATTAAATCATAGGTCAGAACTTCTTCGACATGCTAAAGCCCACGATCCTTGGATCGAGCGTGAAGATGTTGGCGCTCAGCCCCGTGTCATCGGCGTTCGTGAAGAAATCCGTGATGGGCGCGTCGTCGAACGCGTTCTTCACATAGAGCTGGAAGGTCAGGCCCGACGCCGGACGCGTCAGCGTCACCGCCAGATTGAGATTGTCCCACGCCCTCAGCCGGTCATATTCGGTGTTGTAGATGCGGGCGAAGCTCTCCGACTGGCGATAATAGTCGCCGCGAAAGGTCAGCTCCCAATTTCCGCCGTCGATGAAAAAAGTATACTGCCCGCCGACATTGAACGTCAGCCGGGGCGAGTTCGGCAGCTCGTTGCCGGACAGATCCGCCGCGAACCCGCGCCCGCCATTCGGCGCGCCACTCCCGCCCTGGTTGAGGTTGAGGCCGACTGTAGCAGGATTGTAGGGCGCAGTCGGACTGTAGGTAAATCCGAACAGCGCGTGATACGGCGTGCCGCCGGGAAAGCTCGGGTCATACCCGCCGATGCGGTTCGATCCTGGACAGAACGCGGCAAGCGCCAGATTGCGCAGGTCGGGAGACCCCTTCAACACGCGCTCGACCAGCACTTTCGGCGCGATGCAGTTCGACGGCGCCTGCAGCCAGGGGCGAAGCACAACCCAGTCCGCGTTCCCCTGAGTACGGTTCATCACGTCGATCGACTGCGAACCGTCCTTCAATCGCGTCCTCAGATAGCCGAGATTGGCGTCGAGCCGGAAGGCGCGCGAGGGCCGCCACGCCGCTTCGAGCTCAAGCCCCCAGATCGTCGCATCGAAATTCTCGTTGAACGCGATCCGGTCAACGATCTGCGAGATCTGATAGTCCTTATAGTCGTAGTAGAACGCCGTGCCGTTCAGCGTGAAGCGGCCGCCGGCAAAGCTGTTCTTCAGCCCGATCTCGAAGGCGTTGAGATATTCGGGCCGGAAGGTCTGCGCCAGCGGCTGATATTGCACGATCGCCGGGTTGATATCGACACGCGGCGGGTTCGCGCCACCGCCCTTGTACCCCCGCGAGGCCGAGGCATAGATCAGCGTATCGTCGGTGAACGAGAGGTCCGGCTTCCAGTCGAGGACGAGGCGCCCGGTGAATTCATTCCACGTCTGCTCGATGTCCGGAAGCGCGGGATAGCCGCTGTTCACACGACCGCCCGTATTATGACCGGGAGAAGCCGATTGCGTTCCGCCACCCAGCAGCAACTGACTGGGAACCTGCGTCGAGATCTTCTCGTCCCGCGTGTAGCGCAAGCCCGCGGTCAGCTTCAGGTTGCTGACGAGATTCCAGTAGAGCTCGCCGAAACCCGCATAGGATTTGATGCGGATTCCGTTCTGGCTCAGAAAATAGTTATGCCCCTGATTGTCCAGGCTGCTGATGGGGTTGCGATCGACGTAGACACACTCGCCGCCTTCGTAACCGAGCGGACACGGCAGCTGGACTATGTTACCCGCATTCACCGTCGTCCCGTAGAACCACTCCGAAAGGAGTGAGAACATGTTGTTGAAAACATAATAATCGTCTTGGGATTTGAAATCGAGATAGTTGGCGCCGATGTTGAAATTGACCGGCCCGTCGAAACTCGATTGCAGGCGCAATTCCTGCGACCATTGGCGACTGGCGGACCGGCTGATATCTGCGGACAGAAGTCGGTCCGAGCAGCCCAGTTGCGGATCGCAGTATTGGCCGCCCGGGGTCGGCCCCGGGAATGCCGCCGTATCGATCAGCCGGTTGCGTGTGTTCAGCAACGGCTGGGTGGAGTTGTTGAAAACCGGCGCGGAAACGAAGCGGTTGTAATCCTGCGTGGAATAGAAGCGGTCGCGCGAATAGGCGGTCTGCGACACCAGCGTCAGGCCGTCCGACGGCTCAAACTCGACATTGAGCTGCACCACGTCGTTCTTGGCCCGAAACACCGGGTCATAGCTCGTCGCGATCTCGCGCAGGTTCCGCGATTGCACCACGCCTGCAAACGGGTCGCCCGGCTTTACGACGTACACCGGCTGCCGCGTGGTGGGATCTCTGCCGATCGAGAGCATATTCGTGGGAACGAAGATATAAGACAGCGCGCTGCCATTGGGCGCCCCGAACGCCGCGTCATCATAGAGCGAGCCCGGAAGACAGCCCTGGCTCATCCGGCCGCGCGTGACCTGATCGGTCACCGCGACGCTCCCGACCATCGTCGGGCCGGGATCCGGGGTGCACAACTGCTTGCCGGTGCGCGAGCGGTTGTCGTCCTCTTCGAAATGCTGCCAGATGAGGTTGGCGCGGAACCGGTCGCCCGGCTCCCAGGCCAGCGCCATGCGCGTCGACCACAGGTCTCGCCCGTTGACCCGCCGGTCCGTGAAGCTGTTGTAGTCGAACCCTTCCCGGCTCGTGAAAGCGCCCGCGACGCGAAAGCCTAGCGTATCGCCGATGGGAACGTTGAGCATGCCGCTCGCACGCATCGTGTCGAAGCTGCCCACCTCCAGCGCGGCTTCCATCGCGAAGTCGCGGCCGGGAAGCGCGGGAATCATGTTCACCACGCCCGCCGTCGCGTTCCGGCCATAGAGCGTGCCCTGCGGACCACGCAGCACCTCGACCCGCTGCAGGTCGAAGAATTCGGCTTCGAATAACCGGTTACGCACCAGCGGCGTATTGTTGAAGCTCACCGCCACCGCCGGGTCGCTCGACGCCGAAACCGCCTTGGTCCCGATCCCGCGGATCGAGAAATTGTACATGCTGAAATTGCCCTTCGAGAAGTTGACGTTCGGCACTGCGCGCAGCAGCTCCGAACCACCCTCGATCTTGCGGTCGTTCAGCGCGCTCGCCGACAAGGCGGTGATCGCGATCGGAACATCGGCGATCCGCTCCTCGCGCTTCTGCGCCGTCACGATAATTTCGGCTTCATCCTCTTCCGCAATGTCCTGGGGCGCGGCCGGCGCCGGCTCGGGCGGCGGCGGGGGCGACGACGCGCTCGCCGCGGGCTGAGCCACATTTCCCGCCGGAACGATCACATAGATGCCGCCATCGCGGCGGAAGCGCATGCCCGTTCCCCGCAGCAACGTCTGCAGCGCGGCTTCGGGCGCGGCGCGCTGACGGTAGGTTGCGCTGCGCTTGCCCCGCATCGTGCTGCCGTCAAAAATCACCTGCACGCCTGAAGTCCGGGCAAAGGCGCGCAAGGCACCGCCGAGATCCTGCGCCGGAATATCGAAATCGTAGAGTTGCTGCGCATAGGCCGGCGACGCTGTCGCACTGGCAATCAACGCTACACTTGCCAGTCCGGAAAGCAGGTACGGCCTGTGCGACATATCATCTCCCCCAATGTTCAAGGGGTCGATTGATATGCCCCTCTATTTCTAGAGACGCGGCGCGGTCGGATTCGCGCCCATTTATTTTGAAGCGAGAGGCGCCTTGCCGCTGACAAGCGTGACCTTCTTGCTGTCATACTTGGCCGAAATGGGAAACAGCGCCGTCATTCCCCTGACAAAGCTTTGCGTGTCGCCGGCGTCGAACACGCCGTTCACCAACAGCCGCCCCGCCGCGGCGTCGCCGACGACGATCGGCGTGTCGGTGTAACGGTTGATCCGCTCGACGGCCCGCGTCAGCGGTTCGTCGACAAAGTCGAGCCGCCCGTCTTCCCACGACAGCGACCGGTCCAGCATCGCGGGAACGACCCGGACCGCGCCGGACGAGAGGACCGAGACCAGTTCCTGCCCGGGCGCCAGCTGCTCCGTCGCGGGAGCGGCCGGCTTGACCGCCCGGGCGCCACTTGCCGTCCGGCCGGTAACAGGCTGGGCGACGACGGCGACCTCCCCTTCATAGAGCAGGACGCGCATCTGGTCGCGCAACAGCTCGACACTGAACGCAGTGCCGGTCGCGACCACGGTCTGATTGCCGGCGGTCACGCTGAAGGGCCGCAGCGGATCCTTCGCCACATCGAACTTCGCGCGGCCGCGCTCGAGCCTGAGCGCGCGCCTGTCCTCCGAATAAGCGACGACCACGCGACTCGACGCATCGAGCGAGATGCGCGACCCGTCCTCCAGCCGCACGACCCGCCGCTCCCCGACGCCGGTGCCATAGACGTCGGGCCGGTCGGCGAGGAGCCAGACGCTGCCAAACAGCGTCAGGACAACGGCGGCGGCGGCGGCAAACGCGCGGGACCAGTGTCTGCGCCCATAGACCGGAGTCTCGTCACGATCCCGCGCATTCTCCATCGTCGTCAGCGCCTTGGCACGAAGCGACAGGAAGCCGGGCATTTCCGCGATCGTGTCGGTCCCCTTCCACACCGCGACCATCTCGTCGAACACCTGCTGGTGGCGGGGATCGGCCCGGATCCACGCGTCGAACTGCGCCTGCTCATGCTCGGTCAACGCCCGGTCGGCGATGCGCCAGCACCATTCGGCGGCCTGCTCCTCATAGCCCATGGGGGCGCCGTCGTCGGTCAGCGGGGTCATGCCCGGCCTCCCATGCGGCGCGCGAGGAACACCAGCGCGCGGGAAATATGTTTCTCGACGGTTCGCACATTATATCCGAAATTGTCCGCGATCGTCTGCTTCTGAATGTTCTCGACGCGGTACAGGATGAAGATTTGCTGGGTCGGTTCGGGCAGCGCCTGAATGGCAGCCCACAGGATGCCGATCGTCTCGCGCGACGCCGCGATGCGATGCGGGTCG
>DATIGZ010000211.1:0-8380 GCA_035481255.1 Sphingomonas sp.
GACCATTTCCGCGACGCGGCTGCCGTCGGGCGCGAAGAGCTGGTCGTGGACGAAGTCGCCCTCGGCATGGCCGCCCTTTTCGGCGAGGTGGCAGCCATGGCCGAGCACGGCGTCGCGGCCGCCGAGCGCGGCAAGCTCGGGCAGATTGGGGGTGACCACGGTGGCGCGGCGCATCAGCCGCTCGAACGCGGCGATGGTGGCGGTGTCGGCGAGGATCGAGCCGCTGGTGGCGATCATCACCGGATCGAACACCACCGGGACGCCGGGCAGCGCCTCGAGCCGGTCGGCCACGGCATGGGCGATCTGCGCCGAGCCGATCATGCCGATCTTCACCGCATCGACGCCGATGTCCGAGGCCACGGCGTCAATCTGGGCAAGGACCATGTCGACCGGGACGGGATGCACGCCGGTGACGCCCAAAGTGTTCTGCGCGGTGATCGCGGCGATCGCGGTCATGGCGTGGCCGCCGAGCATGGTGACGGTCTTGATATCCGCCTGAATGCCCGCGCCGCCGCCCGAATCCGACCCGGCGATGATGAGGATGCGGGGGATCATGGTTCGGCGCTCCGGCTGACGAAACTGACATGATTGCGCGGGTTTCGGTCGGAGGCGCCGGGTTTGCGCCCGCTTTGCGCCGGGTTTGCAGCGGGTACGCGCCGGCTGCGCGACGGATACGCCACGGCGGCGCGACCGCGGTGCGACGGCGGCGCGACAGCTATGCGGCGGGTACGCGCCGGGTTTGCGCCCGGTTCGCGGCGCGCAGGCGGCGGACGGTCCGGAAAGAGGGGGGCGATGCGCATCCCGTCGCCATGGCACAGGCGGCGGGCTGTAGGAAAGTTTCGCGTATGCGCGGGCCGCTACGGCTCCATCGCCGCGGCCATCGGCGAAGCGGAATCCTGTGCGCGCAACCCCGCGACGACGCCCGCGCGGTTGGCCTCGGGCTGGTTCTGGCTGGCCTTCCACTTGCCCTCGATCCGGTCGATCGCGATCTCGATGCCCGCAATCCCCTTGAGCTGCGCGGCGACATAGTCGGGCGGGGCGTCGGCGACCGCCCATGGCTCGGGCTGCCCGGCCTCCTGAAGCGCGGTCAGCGCGTCGATCTGGGCGCGCAGCCAGCCGGCATCGTCGATCACCCGCGGCCGCCCGCGTGCCTGGACGAGGATATAGTTCCAGGTCGGTACGACCTTTCCGTGTTCCTGCTTCGAGGGATACCAGGCGGGCGTGACATAGGCCTGCGGGCCCTGAAAGATCACCAGCGCCTCACCGCCCGCGCGCAGATCGGCGAGCTGCGGGTTCGCCTTTGCAAGATGCGCGCGGAGCAGGTCGCCGTCGACCAGCGTGAACGGGACGAGATTGGCGGTGAGGCCCGACGGCCCGTGCGTGACCAGGGTCGCGAGCGGGTGCGCCCGGATCGCGGCGTGGAGAAGCGCGGGGCGGTCTTCGCGAAAGGCAGGGGGACGGTACATCGCGGTTCCCGGCGTGAAGCGGCTGTCGGCGCCCTCTATAGCGGAGCGGGATCGGGATTCGGAACCGCCCTTGCGCCCAGCGCGGCACCGACCGAGGCGCAGACGATCAGCCCGATCGCCAGCTACTGCATCGTCGAGAGCACCTCGCCCAGCAGGATGAAGCCGACCATCGCGCCGACCGCGGGCTCGGCGCTGAGCAGGGTGCTGAAGGTGTTCGACGGCAGGCGGCGCAGCGCGATCATCTCGAGCGCATAGGGGATGGCGCTCGACGCGATGCCGACCACGACGCCGAGCAGCAGGATCTCGGGCCGAAGCAGCGCGGCGCCGGCATGGGCGATGCCCACGGGCGCCGCGATCAGCGCCGCGAGGATCATGCCCGCCGCCACCGCGCCGGCGCCATGCGCCTCACCCGCGCGCTTGCCGAGCAGGATATAGGCCGCCCAGCAGGCACCCGCGACCAGCGCGAGGACGATGCCGCGCCAGTCGAGCTGCCCGGTGCCGCGCCACAGGGGCAGGAGCAGCAGCAGGCCGGCGACCGCGATGCCGACCCAGATCAGATCGGACTTGCGGCGTGAGGTGAGCACCGCGACCGCGAGCGGGCCGGTGAA
The DNA here is from genome assembly GCA_035481255.1 of Sphingomonas sp. GTDB lineage: Bacteria > Pseudomonadota > Alphaproteobacteria > Sphingomonadales > Sphingomonadaceae > Sphingomonas. The sequence goes on from DATIGZ010000211.1 coordinate 2,075, forward strand.
CTCGATCGCGATGGCGATGCCGAGCGGGATGAAGGCCAGCGCCTTGTAGAAAGCGAGGTTCATCACCCCGAGCACGACGCCATAGCCGGCGAGCGCGCGCCAGCCGCTGCGCAGATCGAGCCGCCAGGGCCGGAAGATCGCCGCGAGGATGAGCGCGCCGCTGATCAGCCGCAGCGCCGTCGCCCCCTCCGGCCCGACCGCCGGAAACAGGCTCTTGGCGAACGACGCCCCCGTCGCGACCGAGACCAGAGCCGCGAACAAGGCGAGCAGGGCGAGAAGATCGGCGCGCGCGGGCGCCGGGCGGGAAGCAAGGACGGTCATTCGGGGTCTCTCGGGGGAGGAGCGGTTTCGCGGCGAAATTACCCCGGCGCTTTGACAAAGGCGCTCGATTTTGACCTATTATCGATAAATATTATCGGATTGGCGGACTTTTGTGATGCGTAATGACACGCTGGATGCGTTCGACCTCAAGCTGCTTGAGCTGATGCAGGCCGATGCGCAACGGCCGGTGGCGGCGGTGGCCGAGGCGGTCGGGCTGTCGGTGCCCGCCTGCTATCGCCGGATGCGGCGGCTGCGCGCCAATGGCGCGATCGCGCGCGAGGTGGCGATCGTGCGTCCCCGGACGCTTGGCTGGCCGCTGTCGATGATCGTGCTGGTGACGCTGGAGCGCGAGGACGCGCGGACGATGGGCGAGATGATGGCGGCGTTGCGCGCCGAGCCGGAGGTGATCGAGGCGTGGAACGTCACCGGCGATTTCGACATCGCGGTGAAGATGATCGCGCGCGACATGGAAAGTTATGACGATACCGTCCAGCGGCTGTTCACCGCGAACGAGCGGGTGCGCGCGTTCCAGACCCTGGTGGTGATCCGTCAGCTCAAGGACAGCAGCCCGGTGCCGGTCGCTAGCCCTTGAAACGGCGCTGCGCGCTCGCGGGATTGCGTTTGAGCGCGTCGCCGACGCGCGCCGGACGGTCGAGCAACTCACCGCCGCAATTGGGGCAGACCTCGTCCAGCGTGTCGGCGCAATCGGCGCAGAAGGTGCATTCGAACGAGCAGATGAACGCGCCGCCCTGATCGGCGGGCAGGTCGGTGCCGCAGCGTTCGCAGTCGGGGCGCATTTCGAGCATCAGTCTAATCCCACCAGAAGAACCACCAGTCGCTGGCCATCAGCAAGGTGGCCAGCGCGGAGCGGCTGCCCACCCCCTGATCGATGATGTCGGGGCAGTAGCGATACTGCTCATCGGCCAAAGCGAGGGCTTCGTCACGCGTGGACGGCCGCCGCTTGACCCGGACATTCATCATGTCCGCGCCGATGCCGACCAACTCGGCTCCGAAGCGTTCGTGCCAGCGTTTGAGGGCGGCGACATGATATTCAGCCGGCGGGCAGGCATTCCAGTTGCCCCAGCGCAGATATGCCGGAATTTCCCAGGACGCCCGCGCGGGCAGCATCAGCAGATAGGCTTCGGATAGCGGCTTTCCCGTCGCCGGGTCGTTCGCAACGGTCAGGCCGGGAAGATCCGCTTCCGCCACCGCCTTGGGCCATTCGCCGAGCGGTGCCGTGAGATCGGTCGCCGCATAGGCGCCCGGCCACTTCCCCAGATCGCCGGGAAACCGCAACTTCGACGCGGCGGCCAGAATCGCCGGCACGGGAGGGGGGCGGTGGTTCCCGGAAGCCGAGACGGTTTCATCGTCGATCGTGAACTGTTCGGCGAGGCGTTCAAGCTGTTCGGCATCGCCGACCACGACCGGGATCCGGTCCGCAAGGGCCGAGCGCCGTTCCCATTCGGCAAGTGCGTTCGAGCCGGATACGCGCAGCCGTTCATAGTCGAATGCGGCCATCATCCGGGCATGGCTTGCCCTGAACTGATCGCGTTGCTCGGGGGTCAGTGCCGAGAGGTCGCGGGATAGCTGATCCGCTCGCAGCGAATGCGGCAGGACCAGCGTTGCCGCAGCGGCAACGCCGAACGCCCGCCGGGAGAGCATCAGGCGGCCGCCGCGCGCACGGCGTCGCAGATGCGGTCGACCACCGCTTCGATCTGCGCCTGATCCTCGCCCTCGGCCATGACGCGGATCACCGGTTCGGTGCCCGATGCGCGGATGAGGACGCGGCCGGTGCCTTCAAGCTCGGCCTCGGCGGCGGCGATGACCGATTTGACGGCGTCGTCGTCGAGCGGCTTGCCGCCGGAGAAACGGACATTCTTGAGCAATTGCGGCAGCGGGTCGAAGCGGTGCAGCACCTCGCTCGCGGGCGCGCCCGAGCGGACCAGTTCGGCCAGCACCTGAAGCGCGGCGACGAGGCCGTCGCCGGTGGTGGCGTAATCGGACAGGATGATGTGGCCGGACTGCTCGCCGCCGACATTGTAGCCCGATGCGCGCATCTTCTCGAGCACATAGCGGTCGCCGACGCCGGTGCGGACGAGGCCGAGGCCCTGCCCGGCGAGATAGCGTTCGAGGCCGAGATTGGACATGACCGTGGCGACGAGCCCGCCGCCCCGCAGCCGCCCCTGCCGCGCCCAGCCGGCGGCGATGGTCGCCATCAGCTGATCGCCGTCGACGATCTCGCCATTCTCATCGACCACGATCAGCCGGTCGGCGTCGCCGTCGAGCGCGATCCCGATATGCGCGCCCGAGGCGACGACGGTCTCGCACAGCGTCAGCGGGGCGGTCGATCCGACCTGATCGTTGATATTCTTGCCGTTGGGGGTCACGCCGATCGCGACGACTTCCGCGCCCAATTCCCACAGCGCGGAGGGCGCGACCTGATAAGCGGCGCCGTTGGCGCAATCGACCACGACCTTGAGGCCGTCGAGGCGCAGATCCTCGGGAAAGGTCGATTTGGCGAAGTGGATATAGCGGCCGCGCGCATCCTCGATCCGCTTGGCGCGGCCGATATCGGGGGCGGGGGCGAGCGGAATCTCGCCATCGATCAGCGCCTCGATCGCCAGCTCGTCGGCGTCGGACAGCTTGTAGCCGTCGGGGCCGAACAGCTTGATGCCGTTATCGGCATAGGGATTGTGGCTGGCGGAGATCATCACGCCCATATCGGCGCGCATCGAATGGGTCAGCATGGCGACCGCGGGGGTCGGCATCGGGCCGACCAGCACCACGTCCATGCCGACGCTGGTGAAGCCCGCGACGAGCGCGTTTTCGAGCATATAGCCCGACAGGCGCGTATCCTTGCCGATCACCACGCGATGCTTGTGGTCGCCGCGGCGGAAATGCGCGCCGGCCGCCATGCCGACCTGCATCGCCATCGCAGCGGTCATCGGCGCGACATTGGTCTTGCCGCGAATTCCGTCGGTGCCGAAATATTTCCTTGCCATCTTCGTCCGCTTTGCGACCTTGCCCTGTATCCTGTGGGGCGTGATAGCGCCGCTTTCGAATAAGGGCGAGTATGTCGCTGATCCTGCAAACCTTCCTTTCTATCGTCCGCTTCGTGCTGGGGCCGTCGAACCGCGCCCAGCCTGTGCGCATCCTGATCGCGCTGATCGCCGCGCTGGTGATCGGTGTCGGCGCGGCCGCTTCCGCGCCCGACCGTGCTCTGATCGCGGCGGACTGGATCGCTCCGGTGGGTACGATCTGGCTGCACGCGCTGCAGATGACGATCATCCCGCTGGTCGTGTCGCTGCTGATCACCGGCATATCGGCGACGGCGGAGAAGGCGCGCGCGGGCCGGCTCGCGGGCCGCGCGTTCGTGACCTTCATCGCGCTGTTGTGGGTTTCCTCGGCGCTCGGCGGCGCGCTGACGGTCTTCTATCTGGACCTCTTCCCGCTCGCCTCGTCCTCGGCGCAGGCGCTGCAGGGCGCGCTGGCGGAGAAGACGCCAGAGATCGGCACGATCCCGCCCTTTGTCGACTTCATCATCGCGATGGTGCCGTCGAACCCGGTGACGTCGGCGGCGAACGACGCGTTCCTGCCGCTGATCCTGTTCACCACCGTGTTCGCCTTCGCGCTGACCCGGCTGCCGCGGGACCAGCGCGAGACGCTGACCCGCTTCTTCGAGGCGCTGGGCAACACCATGCTGGTGGTGATCAACTGGGTGTTGTGGCTGGGACCGATCGGCGTCGCGGCGCTGGCCTATATGGTGGGCGCGCGCGCGGGCACCGCGGCGTTCGGCGCGCTGCTCCATTATGTCGCGATCCTGTGCGGCGTCGGGCTGGTCATGTGGCTGCTCGCCGCGCCGTTCGGGATCATCGCCGGGCGGGTCGCGCCGATGCGCTATATCCGCGCGGTCGCGCCGTCGCAGGCGGTCGCCTTCTCGACTCAGTCGTCGCTCGCCAGCTTGCCCGCGATGCTCAAGGCGACCGAGAATCTCGGCGTCCCCGCCGCGCATTCGGGCGTGGCGCTGCCGATCGCGGTGGCGATCTTCCGCTGGACCGGCCCCGCGATGAACTTCGCGGTGGCGATCTATGTCGCGCATCTGCTGGGCATCGAGCTGGGAGCGAGCCAGCTCGCCGCCGGCTGGGTGGTCGCGGCGATCACGACGATGGGCGCGGTCGGCCTGCCCGGCACGATCAGCTTCGTCAGCTCGATCGCGCCGATCGCGACCGCGATGGGCGTGCCGATCCCGATGCTGGGCCTGCTGGTCGCGGTCGAGACGATCCCCGACCTGTTCCGCACGCTGGGCAATGTCGCGATGGACGTCAGCGCGACACGCGTGGTGAGCCTGCGCACCGGCGGCGAGGAGGGACTCGACGACGAGTCCGACCGGCTGCTGAGAAACGAAGGCTGAGCACCGCCCCGGCGCGGGCCGGGGCGACGCGGCTCATTTCATCAAGACAAGTTCTTCGGCCATCGACGGGTGGAGCGCGACGGTCTGGTCGAAATCGGCCTTGGTGAGGCCGGCCTTGACCGCGATGGCGGCGGCCTGAAGGATTTCCGGCGCGTCGGGGCCGATCATATGGAGGCCGAGCACCTTCCCCGACTCCGCCTCGCACACCATCTTGTACAGCGCGCGCTCGTTGCGGTTGGCGAGGACGTTCTTCATCGCGCGGAAGTCCGAGGTGTAGACGCGGACCGAGCCGTATTTCTGCTTGGCCTGGCCTTCGGTGAGGCCGACGCCGGCGATCGGCGGATGGCTGAACACCGCGGCGGGGATGCAGGCATAATCCACGGTCGTGGGCTTGCCGCCGAACACGGAGTCGGCGAACGCCTGTCCCTCGCGGATCGCGACGGGGGTGAGCTGGACGCGGTTGGTGACGTCGCCCACGGCATAGATCGACTCGACCGACGACTTGTTGTCCGCGCCGACGACGACCGCGCCCTTGGCGTCAAGCTCGACCCCGGCTTCGGCGAGGCCCAGCCCCTCGGTATTGGGCACGCGACCGGTCGCGAAGAGGACGCAATCGACCTCGATATCCTCATGGTTGGTCATGCTGACCTTGAGGCTGCCGTCGGCCTGCTTCTCGATCCCGCGGAACTCGGCGTGGAAGCGGAAGTCGATGCCCTTGGTCATGCTGATCTGGAGCAGCCGGTCGCGGATCTGCTCATCATAGCCACGAAGGATCACGTCGGTGCGGTTGATCAGCGTGACCTTCGATCCGAACTCGTTGAAGATGCCGGCGAATTCGTTGGCGATGTACCCGGCGCCCGCGATCAGCACGCGCTTGGGCAGGGTATCGAGATGGAACACCTCGTTCGAGGTGATGCCGTGTTCGCTGCCCGGGCAATGCGGCGCATCGGGGCGCGCGCCGACCGCGATCAGGATCTTGCCGGCGGTGATCTTCCTGCCGCTGGCCAGCGTGACCTCATTGGGGCCGGAGACGGTGGCGCGCTCATGGACGATCTCGACGCCGTGGCTGTCGAGCGTGCTGGTGTACGCCTTGTTGAGCCGGTCGACCTCGCCCAGCACATTGTCGCGCAGCACCGGCCAGTCGAAGTCGCAATCAGGGACGTTCCAGCCGAAGCGGCGGGCGTCCTTCAGATCCTCGGCGAAATGCGCGCCGTAGACGAGCAGCTTCTTGGGCACGCAGCCGCGGATGACGCAGGTACCGCCGACTCGATACTCCTCGGCGATCGCGACCTTCGCGCCGTGCGCCGCGGCAACGCGGCTGGCGCGAACGCCGCCCGAGCCCGCACCGATGACGAAGAGGTCGTAGTCGTAATCGGCCATGGGGTGCTCCTGCTCATGCGCTCGGTGCGCAGGAGCGGGAGATAGGGGGGCGGAGCGCGGATGCCAACGGATTGAGGACGGCGATGTTCGGGAACGCCTTCACCGTCACCCCGGCCTTGTGCCGGGGTGACGGTTCATGAACTGGGTGGTCGGCCAACAGCGGGGTTGCCGAACGTTGGGGTGCAGCCGTAGCC
>DATIGZ010000212.1:0-11870 GCA_035481255.1 Sphingomonas sp.
TCGCAATCCGATCTGCGGCGTACGCGCGAGTTGCCCGCGCCGTGGAACGGCCTGCCGATCGTCAATCCGGCCACGGGCGCGAACTTCTCGCTCGACAATGATCTCGATAACGGCAGCACGATCACCCATTATGGCCAGTATCGCCGCGGGTTCATCCAGTCCGATTTCCTGACCTTCAACGGCGGCCGCCCCGACGGCAATCGCGGCATCTCCACCTCGACCTCGCCGACCGGTGGCGTCGCCACGGTGGCAACCGACGGCACCTTCTTCCTCTATCCCGGTGCCGACGGCGCGGTGAACTTCAAGCAGACCGCGCCGTCGCGCACTTTGGGCGGCGCCGAGGACGAATATTACGACAATCGCCTGCCGCACCGTACCCTGGTGCCCGCGCTTAAGCGCCTCAACCTCGCCGGCTTCATCGAGCATGAGTTCAGCGACAGGCTCACCGTCTTCGGCGACGTGACCTATTCCGGCTCGCGCGCGAACAGCCAGCGCGAAGAAGCCAATATGCAGAACGTCAACGAGCCGGGTCTCTACGTTCCCGCTTCGAACCCCTACAACCCGTTCGGTGTTCGCTTCTACCACCCGACGGGCGCGCCCAACGCAGATGGAACGCCGCGCATTCTGGGCACACCGGCCGATGTCACTATTGTGTCGGGTCTGATCCCGCCGGGTACCAGACAACGCTACATTCAGGTGAATTCGAGCTTCTACCGCGCGCTGGCCGGCGCGCGCGGAAACTTCGGAAGCAACTGGTCATGGGAAAGCGGCGTGCTCGTCTCGGGTGCCTACAGCCATGAGACCGAATCGAACATCTATCGTGAATCGCTGCTGCGCATGGCGCTTAATCGCACCGATGCGACCGCCTACAATCCGTTCCCCGTCACCTTCAAGGTGGTGAACAACCGCGTTGTGGCGGACCAGCCCTACCTCAACCCCGCGTCGGTCACCGATCCGATGTACGACACCGACAATCGCTACGGTAAGACCCGGCTGATCGTGTGGGACGCCAAGATCGCGGGCGAGCTGTGGAAGCTTCCCTTCGGTGGCGGAAACATTCAGGTCGCCGCGGGGCCCGAGGCGCGCTGGGAAAGCTACAATGCGTGGAAAGCGCCCTTTGCGGGCCTCAACCCGCCGGGCTCGGGCTCTCAGTTCCCCTATCTGCGCGAGAACGACAACGACTTCATCGCGATGAGCCCCAACTCGGACATCAATGCCAGCCAGAACATTCAGGCCGCCTATGCCGAGATCGCGCTGCCGCTGGTCACCCGCGACAATTCCTTCTTCATGTTCAAGGTGCTCGAGCTCAGCGCCGCGATCCGGCACGAGCGCTTCTCGATCCACGGGTCGAGCACCACGCCCAAGTTCAGCGTGCTGTGGGGCCCTACGCCGTGGCTGAAGCTGCGCGCATCGTACAATGAATCATTCCGCGCACCCAACCTCGCGCAGACCAACACCACGCCGCTGCTGCGCGTGAACTATACCGAGGATCCCTATCGTTTCGACGTCACCCGTTCGGCGGCCGACGACAGCGCGCCGCGCCGTACCTTCCGCCAGGGCAATGACCGGCTCAATCCTGAGCGCGCCAAGAACTTCGGCGCCGGCCTCGTACTCGATGTGCCGGGTGTGCGCGGCCTGTCGCTGACCGTCGATTACTGGAACCTCTACCAGCGCGACGCGATCACCGCGCTCGGCAATGCCGAAGTGCTGGCGACCGACGAACTGCTGCTCGACCTCGCGACCAAGGCCGCGCTCGCCTCGGGCACCCCGATCGATCAGATCAATCTTGGCTCGGGCACCGCGAGCTATGCCGGCAACAGCCGCGTCACCCGCCGCGCACCGACCGCGGCCGATATCGCGACCTTCAATGCCTATAACGCCGCGCAGCCGACCAATGCCACCAAGCGCGCGGTCGTGGGTGAGATCACCAGTTTGATCAACGACTATATCAACCTCGGCTCGCGCAAGCTTGCGGGTATCGACTTTGCGCTGAACTGGCGCGTGCCCGACTTCGGCCTTGGTCAGTTCACGCTCAAGGCCGAAGCGACCAACTATCTGAAGCGCGACGAGGAGCTTGCCGACGACGGCGTCGTGACCGACGAACTCGGTCGCAACCGCCGTCCGAAGTGGAAGGGCAATCTGTCGCTCGGCTGGAAGAGCGATCGTTGGTCGGCCAGCTGGTTCACCAGCTATTTCGGCGCCTTTGCCGACAGCTCCGCCTCGACCACCGAGGCGATTTATGAGGCGCTGGGCAAGCCCAAGAGCATCATGGTGTTCAACGACAATGGCGTCATGCGCTACTATATGCGCGTGAAGCCCGCGGTGCTCCACAACCTGCGCATCACCTATGCGATGGGTCGCGACAAGGACACGCGCTTCACCTTCGGCGTGAACAACGTCTTCAACACCTGGCCGCCGGTGGCGGACGAGGACGAGGGCTATTTCGTCGGCACGGTCAATCCGCGCGGCCGCCAGTTCAAGGTGAAGCTGGAGCATCGTTTCTAAGCGCACTCCGATCCGCTCGAGCATATGGAGCCAGTCATGAATCTATGGCGTACCCTTCGGGTTTCGATCGCGGCTGCCGCGATCGTCACCTTCACCGCCACTTCAGCAACCGCCCGGCATGAAGCGCCGGGGAAAGCGGCGGAAGCGCAGACCCGCCATCCGGTCCTGCTGATCTCGGTCGACGGGATGCGCCCCGATGCCGTGCTCGAAGCGGACAAATATCAGCTCAATATCCCCGTGCTGCGCAGCTTCCTGAAGGAGGGCAGCTATGCGCGGCAGGTGGTCAACGTGAACCCCACCGTCACCAATCCCAACCACACGACCTTGGTGACCGGCCTGCTGCCGCTCGAGCATGGCATCTACAACAACCGCCCCTTTGCCGCGACGGCCAAGCTGCCCAAGGGCTACAGCGCCTATGCGGAGATCAAGGCGCCGACTTTGTGGGGCGTGGCGAAGAAGGCGAAGCTGCGGACCGCCAGCATCTTCTGGCCGGTCACCAAAAAGGCGCACGACATCGATTTCAATCTGGTCGAGGGCAATGACGAGGACGACCAGAAGATCGCCGACGACGCGATCGCGCTGATCGAGCAGAAGCGCCCCGATCTGCTCACCGTCCATTTCGTGGCGGGCGACCACGCCCAGCACGAATATGGCCCGTTTAGTGCCGAGGGCAACGCCGCGCTGGAGCGGATCGATACCCAGATCGGCCGTGTCGTCGCCGCGCATCGAAAGGCCTATCCGGATTCGGTTGTCGCGATCGTGTCCGACCATGGCTTCGATAAGGTGACGCATCAGGTTCATCTCAACGCCGCGCTGGCCGAGGCGGGCTTCATCAAGCTGAGCGGCGAGGGCGACGACCGCACCGTCACGTCGTGGAAGGCTTTCGCGTGGTATGTCGGCAGCTCGGCGATGATCGTGTTCGAAAATCCGCGGGACGAGCAGACCAAAACACAGGCCGTCGACTATCTCCAGAAGCTCGCCGCCGATCCCGCGAACGGGATCGAGCGCATCTATCCGCGCGCGGAATACGCCAATCGCGGGCTGCCGCCGGGTGTGGCCTATATCGTTGCGTTCAAGCCGGGCTACCGCATGGGCAATTCCATGTCGGGTGTGCTGGTGAAGAAGTCGAAGGGCGGTTCACACGGCGCATTCTCGACGCGTGACGTGCGCCCCGACATGCACTCGTCCTTCTTCATCACCGGTCCCGGGATCGTTGCCGGCAAGAATCTCGGCACGATCGACATGCGTCAGATCGCGCCCACGCTGGCAGGGGAATTGAAGGTTTCGCTTCCCTCCGCCAAGGCGCCGGTTCTGCCGATCCGCTAGCTACTTGCCCGGCTTGCACGCCCCGCCGCCGGGCCATCCCGTCCAGCCGGGCCCGCGTACCACCTGGCCGGGGCGTGCCTTGGTGGCCTCGCCGCCACGCAGCGCCGCGGTGCCGTTGACGAAGACGTCGCGCACGCCGGTCGCGAGCGCCCAGGGGTTCTCGACGGTCGCGCGGTCGGCGACCGTCTTAGGATCGAACACGACGATATCGGCATAATAGCCGACCTTGAGCGAGCCCCGCTCGCGCAGCGCGAGGTTGGCGGCGGGCAGCGCGCTCATCCGTCGCACCGCCTCCGCCAGCGGTAGCCGCTTCTCGTCGCGGCTGTACTTGCCGAGCACGCGGGCAAAGCTGCCATAGGCGCGCGGATGCGGCCGGGATTTCAGGAACGCACCCTCCGGTGCCTGCGCTCCGGCGTCGGATCCGAAGCTCATCCACGGCAGCGATGTCGCCCGCGCGACATTCTTCTCGTCCATCAGGCGGTAAAGCGTCCCGACACGGCTGCCGTCCTCGATCACCAGGTCGATGATCGTGTCTTCCGGCGTGGTACCGCGCATCGCCGCGATCTCGGCGATCGTCTTGCCCGACAGCGGCTTCAATTTCTCGTTCTTGAAGCCGACCGCGATCATGCCCCCGGCGCCGCCAGCGGCTCGGTACATATTCTCCCAGCCAACGCCCGGCGCCTTCATCTCGGCGATCACGCGCGTGCGGATCTCGGGCTTGCGCAGCTGCTCGATCCAGGCCTCGAGGCCGCCGGACTGGACCCAGGTCGGCATGGCCGCGTCGAGGCCGGTGCCGGCGATGTCGTAGGGATACATGTCGGCGGTGATCTTCAGCCCCTCGCGCCGCGCCGCTTCGACCCGCGCGATCGCCGCGTCGATCTTGTGCCAGTTGTCGCGGCCCGCCTGCTTGAAGTGATAGATCTCGGCGCGCGCGCCGGTCGCGCGGGCGATGGAGACCAGCTCGTCGATCGCCTCCAGCAACCGGTCGCCCTCTGAGCGCATATGGCTGATATAGCCGCCGTCGCAGCGTGCCGCTTCCTCGACCAGCGCGATCAGCTCGGGCGTCTCGGCATAGCTCGCCGGGGCATAGATGAGCGACGAGCCGACACCCAACGCGCCCTGCCGCATTTCCGCCGCGACGAGCGCGCGCATCGCTGCGAGCTGGCCCGCATCGGGATCGACATCGCCCTCGCCGAGCACGTTGGTGCGCACCGTCGCCGCGCCGACATAGGAGGCGACGTTCTGCGACACGCCATGCTTCGCCAGCCAGTCGAGATATTCACCCAGGCTGGTCCATTCGACCGCGTAGCGCAGATCGCTCTGGCGGCGGGCCATGTCCGCCTTCATCGCCGGGTTGAGCGGCCCCATGCTCTCGCCTTCGCCGAACACCTGCAGCGTCACGCCTTGCTTGAGTTCGCTCAGCCCCCGGCCGTCGGCGATCAGCGATTCGATGCCCCAGCTCAGCATGTTGATGAAGCCGGGGGCGATCGCCATGCCGCTGGCGTCGATCACCGTCTTCGCCTTGCCCGGGGCCTTGGGGCCGACATAGACGATGCGCTCGCCGCGGATCGCGACGTCGCCCTTCACACCGGGCTTGCCGCTGCCGTCATAGATGGTGCCGCCGCGCAGCACGATGTCGTAAGCCGGCGCCGACTGGCGGGGTGCGCTTGCCGTCGGCGCCGGCCCGGGGTTGGCGATGACCGGAGCGCCGGCCAGCACGGCAAGCGATACAAGTGCCAGTCCGAAACGCTTGCCCATCATCGTCACTCCCCGTTGTTCAGTTCATCCTGTCAGCGCAGGCACGCTTCCGCCAGCGCTTCGAACGCTTCGCCGCCCCGGATCGGATCGGCGGCGGGCAGGCCATAGTGGTCCTGCACGCGCGCGATCTCGGCGGCCGCCGCCGCGTCGTCCATCGCCGCGGTGTTGAGGCTGATTCCGGCGCAGCGCACGTCCGGATTGGTGAGCCGCGCGGCACCGAGATAGGCATCGATCGCGACGTCGAGCGCCGGAAGCGGATAGTTGGGCCGTCCCAGGATCGCCGTGCGTCCCGGCATATGGCACAGCACGATCACATCGGGCTGGCTGCCATGGACAAGGCCCAGCGTCACCGCGGCGTAGCTCGGGTGGAACAGCGATCCCTGTCCCTCGATCACGTCCCAATGATCCGCCGCCGCGACCGGGCTGAGCAGCTCCGCGGCGCCCGACACGAAGTCGGAGACGACCGCGTCGATCGGAATGCCGCCGCCCGCGATCAGGATGCCGGTCTGTCCGGTTGCGCGGAAATCGCTCGGCACGCCGCGCGCGGCGAAGGCGCGGGCGAGCGCGAGGGCGGTATATTTCTTGCCCAGCGCGCAATCGGTGCCGACGGTCAGCAATCGCTTGCCGCTGCGCTTTTCGCCGGTTCCGACAGGGATTCCCGCGGGCGGGACGCGCACGTCGTGCAACTTGACGCCGTGGTGCCGGGCCGCGGCGGCGATCGCGGGATGGTCGGCGAGCCGGCCGTGCATCCCGCTCACCAGATCGAGTCCGGCGGCCATCGCCTCGACCAGCGGGGCAACCCAGCTCTCGGCGATCGCGCCGCCGGGGTGCGCCACGCCGATCACCATCGATCGCGCGCCGGCCGCAACTGCGTCGGCGACGGTCATGCGGGGCAGGCCGGTGTTCACCACCGTCGCGGCGAAATCGAGCTCGCCGACGCAGCGCTCGCCTGCCCATTCGGCAAGGCCAAGTCCGGTCTTGGCATAGCCCGGCTCGGCCAGGTCGCCCATGAACAGCAGATAGGGGGCCGGCAGTTCAAGCGAAGGCAGCGGCATCATTGCCTCCCCAAACCAAAGGTGAAATTTCGACGCGGCCATCGCGATATTCCGCGGCGACGTCGCGGTCGCGGCCGAGCAGCAGCGGGCCGTCGAGATCGACGACGTCGCAATATTGCCCGACGACATAGGCCGGCGCCATCGACCAGGACGTGCCGAGCATATTGCCGACCATGATCTTGAGGCCGAGCACCGAGGCCTGTCTGGCAATCTCCAGCGCCTCGGTCAGCCCGCCGCATTTGTCGAGCTTGATGTTCACCACCTGATAGCGGCCGATCAACGAAGGCAGGTCGGCAAGGCTCTGCGCGCTCTCGTCGGCGGCCAGCGGAATGCGGGACTTGAGCCCGTCGAGCGTGGCGTCGAATCCAACCGGAACCGGCTGTTCGAGCAGCGCCACGCCCGCGTCGAGCAGCACCGGCAGCAATGCTTCGGTGGTCGCGCGGTTGAGGCCCTGATTGGCGTCCACCCCGATCCACGCCTTGGGGCAGGCTTCGCGCACCGCGCGCACCCGGTCGGCGTTGGACGGGTCCTCGGTCAGCTTGAGCTTGAGCGCCGGCACCGGGCCATAGGCCAGCGCCTGCTGCGCCATCGCCTCGGGCGTGTCGGCGCCGACGGTGCAGACGGTCACCAGCGGGCGCGGATCCTTGATTCCGGCCAGCGCCATGACGGTCGTATCCTGCTGCCGCGCTTCCAGCTCCCACAGCGCACAGTCGATCGCGTTGCGCGCGCCTCCGGGCGGGAGAAGCGTGGCGAGCTCGGCGCGGGTGATTCCCGCCTCGATCGCGTCGCGCACCGCTTCGACCTCATGGATCATCCGCGCGGGAGTGTCGTCGCGATAATAGACGCCCGCACCCTCTCCGCGGCCGACATGCTCGCCGTCGGAAAGCTCGACGATCAGCAACGGCACGCTCGTCCACACCTTGCCGGTGATGCGGAACGGGCTGTGCGTCGCCCATTCCTCCAGCCTTGTCGTCAGTTTGAGTTTGGTCACTTGAGTTGTGCTCCCGGCGCCGCGCAGGCGCCCTTCAGAACCGAACCCGGCCGGGCGCCGGTCACCTTGCCGCCTGCCAGCACCAGCTGACCGTTGACGATCACGTCGTCGATTCCGACCGGTGAGACCGTGGGCTGATTGAACGCCGCACGGTCGTCCAGCTTGTCATAGTCGAAGATGGTCACGTCGGCGCGAAGCCCCTCGCGCAGCACGCCGCGATCGGTCAGGCCCATGCGATGCGCGGGCCACGACGTCATCTTGCGCACCGCATCTTCGAGCGTCAGCACCGGGCGGCGCTTGACGTATTCGGCGATGATGCGCGCGGCGTTGCCATAGGCGCGCGGGTGGGGGAGGCCTAGGCCGTCAATCTGGCCGTACACCTCCGCCGCGCCGGCATCGCTGCCGATCGACACCCAGGGCTGTTTGAGCGCGGTTTCGATATCGCGCTCGTCCATCATAAAGTAGAGCGCGACCGCGCGCTTGGGGAGCGCCGCGAGCGTGATGTCCCACGCGATATCTGCCGGATCGGCATTGCCCTCGGCCTTGGCGATCTCGGCGAGCGACTTGAACCGGTATTTATCCCAGCGCGGATTGTGCGCATTGCCCAGCACGATCTTGTCCCAGCCGCCGGCCGACACGACCATGTTGGTCCAGCCCGGCTGCGGCCCCGCGGCGATGTCACGCTTCATTTTCGCGCGCTGCGCGGGATCGTTGAGCAGCTTCACCGCCTCGGCGAAGCCCTTCTCATACACCCAGTTCGGCGCGATGATCTCGAGGCCGGTGCCCGCGAAGGGATAGAGGTACATGTCCGCCGCGACGTCGACGCCTCGGGCGCGGGCGTCGTTGATCAGCTTCACCGCCTGCGGCATCAGCTGGCCGAACTTGGGCGCCCAGGCGGCCTTGAGATGGAAGATCTCGACCTTCACCCCGGCGCGTTCGCCGATCGCGATCGCCTCTTTGACCCCGTCGAGCAATCCTTCGCTCTCGTCGCGCATGTGCGTCGCGTAGACCGCGTTGCACGGAGCCGCGGTCTTGACGATCTCGACCAGCTCGTCGGTGGTCTGGAAGCTGCCCGGCGGATAGATCAGCGCGGTGGCGAGACCCATTGTGCCCGCGTTCATCGCGGTGCGCACCTTGGCCTTGATCTGCGTCATCTGCTCGGCCGTCGGCGTGCCCGCGGCGTCGCCCATCACCTCGCGCCGCGCCTGCGTGGGCGAGTAATAGGTGCCGAAATTGACCGCGATGCCCTTGGTCTCCAGCTCCTTGAAATAGGCCTCGACCTGATCGGCCGGCACCGGTGTGCCGCCTTCGCCAGCGATCAGCGTGGTGACGCCGGTGCGCAGCTTGTTCTCGGCGATGCCGTTGGTGCGCAGCACCCGGCCGGACTGGTCCATCACGTCGATCCAGCCGGGGGTGACGTAGCGGCCGCGCGCGTCGACCTCCTGCTTACCCTTGCCGACGACCTTGCCGATCCGCGCGATGCGCCCGTTCAGAATTGCGACGTCCGCCGAAACCCAGGGATTGCCCGCGCCGTCGAGCACCCGGCCGCCGCGAATGACGATGTCATATTCGGGTGCGGATTGCTGCCCCTGTACCGGTGCAACCGCCATGCTGGCCGCGGCAACCGCGGCGAAGACGTGCAGCTTCATGCGCCACTCCCCTTTTCGCGATTCGCATGGATTCGAATCGCCACGGAAGCATTGCTAGCGGCTGATTTTCATTTTGGAAAGTATTCTACTTTGCGAAAACTAATGCGGCCTATCCGGGCCGCGACCAGCGCGGCGCGGCGGTGTCGCTGGGTTCGTCGCTGACGCGTGCCGCGGCCTCCGCGATCAGCTCGTCCTGCAGATGCTCGTCGCCCGAAGCGCACACGACCAGCATGACCGCCTCGTCATGGCCGGGTGCCACCAGATAGGCGTGGCCCATGGTGCTATCGATATAGACGCCCTCGCCCTCATGCAGGGTCACCGGCTCGTAAAACTCGGTGTGGAGTACGGCCGCGCCCTGGATCACATAAGCGAATTCCTCACCGCTGTGGCGCACCAGATCGCCGAATTCCTCCAGCGTCTTGGAGGTGACGCGGGCGTGGATCGGGATCATCCGGCGATTGCGAAGCTCGCCGGAGAAATAACTATACTCATAGTTGGTGGTGGTGATGCGGATCGCGCGATCGAGCGTCGCCAGACTGCGCCGGCCAGTCACCACCGGCGCGCCCTGCTTGGGGGCGGGCTCGGCGAACAACGCCGTCAGCGGAATGTTGAGCGAGCGCGCGAACTGCTGGAGCTTGTCGTAGCTGAGCGTCAGCTTGTCGTTCTCGATCTTCGACAGCGTCGAGAGCGGGATGCCGACGGCATTGCTCATATCCGACAATTTCCATCCGCGCTCCTGGCGCAGGCGTTTGACGATTGTTCCAAGGCTTGGGGTCATTTGTCAGCTATTTAACACAGATTTGCGGATTTGAAATTGGTTCCGGCAGTGTGGCTGCATCGGGAACGGAAGTTTCAGCCGACCCGGACCGCAATGTCATTTTCTGTCTTGACGACATTCTCCAATACGAGAACAACTGCCCGCCAAGAAATTTGAGAGTCGCCGGCAAGAGCGACTCCGCCGCCGCACAGGGACAGTTTTCACGAATCGAAAATAGGGGACACGCGATGGCCGTTTCGGATTTGATGAGCATGCGGCGCGACTGGAAGCGCCGGATCCTGACCGGTGCGGCCCTCGGCCTTCCGCTGGTCCTCCCGAGTTTCGCCTGGGCGCAGGCCGCTCCCGAGGAGGAGCCGGAAGAGGTCATCGTCACCGGCTCGCAGATCGCGCGCACCGGCTTCGACACGCCGACGCCGGTGACCGTGGTCGGTACCGAGGATTTCGAACGCGTCGCCGCGCCCAACATCGCCGATGCGCTCAACCAATATCCCGCGCTCAAGCCCAGCGTGACGCCTGAGGCGACGACCAACCTCTCCAAGCTGTCGGCGGGCAACTATCTCGACCTGCGCGGCCTCACTTATTTGCGCACGCTGACCCTGCTCGACGGCAAGCGGCCGACGCCGTCCTCGCCGGAGGGCGTGGTCAACGTCAACAACATCCCGCAGGCGGTGATCTCGGGGGCCGAAGTGGTGACCGGCGGCGCCTCGGCCGCCTATGGCTCGGACGCGGTCGCGGGCGTGGTCAACTTCAAGATCGACCATAAGCTCGAGGGTGTGCGCGGCAACGCGCAATACGGCATCAGCGACTATGGCGACAACAAGAGCTACCTCGGCTCGATCGCCGCGGGCACCAAATTCGCGCAGGGCCGCGGGCATATCATCGTCGGCGCGGAAATGGCCCAGAGCAAGGGCATCCTCGACTATGGCGCGCGCGAGTGGGGCGACTATGCCGTCATCTCCAACCCCGCCAGCACCCCGACCAATACCGAACCCACTTATATTCTGGTCAACCAGCCGCGCAGCTCGAACACCTCCTATGGCGGCCTGATCAACAGCGCGACCGGCGCCAACGGCACCGCGCTGCTGCGCGGCATCCAGTTCCTCGGCAACGGTCAGACCGGCCCGTTCAATTACGGCACCAACCAGACCGTCAATTCGCATCAGGGCGGCGACGGCGTCTGCGGCATCTGCGACGCGGTTCTGAAACAGCCTTACAAGCGCTGGGCCGCCTATGGCGCGACCGAGTTCGAGTTCGACACCGCCGCGACGCTCTATGCCAGCTTCGGCTATGCCCGCTCGGATATCGAGAACGCGCCGTCGATCACCGCGAACGATCAGATCACGATCCAGCGCGACAACGTCTTCCTGCCCTCCTCGATCCGCACGATTCTCGACGCCAATCCCGACATCACCAGCTTCGTGATGGGCCGTGCGATCAACGACTATGCGCGCGGTTACATCAACAAGATGACGTGGAACTGGCAGGCGGTAGCGGGGCTGCGCGGCAAGCTCGGCGGGTCGTGGAGCTATGATGTCTCCTACACCTACGGCAAGGCGCGCGATTATACCGACTTCGCCGGCGCGCGCATCACCGCCAACTGGCGCAATGCGCTTGATGCGGTCGACAATCCCGCGACGCCGGGCGTAGTCGATCCGATTTGCCGCTCGACGATCACCAGTCCCACCAATGGCTGCGTCCCGCTCAACCTGTTCGGCGTGGTCGCGCCGGGTGCTCAGTCCGCCGCGCTCGACTACATCACTGGCAATTCGATCCGTGACTGGCAGATGAAGCAGCAGACCGCCGACGTG
>DATIGZ010000213.1:0-2661 GCA_035481255.1 Sphingomonas sp.
CATTCGGGCAGTTCGGGCGCGCGCTCGATCGCCTGTGCCGCCAGGGCCGCCAGGCGCTTCGACGTCATCCCTTCGGACAGCGGATAGATCGCCTCGCGTCCGGCTGGCTCGGCGGCTTCGGGCGCGACCACCTCGGGATGCACGATCTGGAGTTCCTGCCCGTACTGGTCGAGCTTGCCCGAGACCCAGCGCGGCTCGTTCAGCGGCAACTGCTTCTTCGCCCAGCCCGAGTTGCCGCCGAAGAACACCAAAGTGACGGTGTTGCCCCGGGCATCGACCGCTTCCACCCGCGACGGCGCCCGCGCGCTGCCGCCCATGCGATAGTTCACCGGGGTCAGCGTGATCGCGATGATTCGGCCGACATCGGCCGCATCCAGCTCCTCGCGCGGCAGCCGGTCGATCCACCCGCTCGGCAGATGGAACGCCACATCCACGGCGCGCGCGAGGCCCAGCCGCTCCAGCGGCTTGGCAAGTTGCGGCCCCACGCCCTTGAGCGCGGTGACTTCGGCGAACAGCGGGTTGAGGATATCGGGACGCATGTCTATCTGCGTGTGCCTACACCCAGCCGGCAGCGCAACAAAGCGCCGTCGGCCAATCTGCGTTGAGAAAATGGACCGTGAAACCCGCCTGAAACGTCTCCGCTTCCGCGCCTGGCACCGCGGCGTCAAGGAAGCCGACCTGATGATCGGCGGATTCTTCGACGCGCATCACGCCGGCTGGAGCGACACGGAAATCGAATTGTTCGAGGCGCTGCTGGAAGAGCAGGACGTCGATATCATGGCCTGGGCGATGGGCACCCAACCCGTCCCGCCCGAATATCACGGCGCGATCATGTCCGCGCTGAAGGCGCTCAACTACGTGCCGGTCGCCGAGTAATTCCCAAGCCGTCACCCCGGCCTCGTGCCGGGGTCCACCGGGCGGCACATGAAACCTGAGAGCCTCTTGCGCATCGCGGGCGGCAAAGTGGACCCCGGCACAGGGCCGGGGTGACGAAGAGAGCAGAATGCCCGACCTGAACCAGATCCTCTCGGCCAAGACGCCCCTCACTTTGTCCGGCGCCCCCTCGGGCTTCCTCCCCTGGCTGCTCGCCGACCTCGCGCGCGCCAGCACCACCGGCGCGGTCTACATCGCCCCCGACGAAGCGGCGATGCGCGCGGTCGCCTCCACCGCGGCCTTCTTCGCCCCCGAGCTTGAGATCGTCCAGTTCCCCGCCTGGGACTGCCTCCCCTATGACCGCGCCAGCCCGACGCTGCGCGTCATGGCCGAGCGCATGGCCGCGCTCGCCGCGCTTCAGGGCAAGACCAGCAAGCCGCGTCTGATCCTCACCACCGTCAACGCCGCGACTCAACGCACGCTCACCCCGTTCCGCGTCCGCCAGATGACCGCGCGCCTCGCGCCGGGCGAGCGCATCTCGCTCGACAAGCTCGCCGCGCTCCTGTCCGCCAACGGCTATGTCCGCACCGACACCGTCCACGATTCCGGCGAGTTCGCGGTGCGCGGCGGCCTTGTCGACCTGTTCCCCTCGGGCAGCGAGCAAGGTCTGCGCCTCGACTTCTTCGGCGACGAGATCGAGAGCGTCCGCACCTTCGACCCCGCCGACCAGCGCACCACCGGCCGCGTCGACGGCTTCACCCTCCTCCCCGCCTCCGAAGCCTTGCTCGACGAAGACACGATCAAGCGCTTCCGCACGCGCTATCGCG
Source organism: Sphingomonas sp. (assembly GCA_035481255.1). Lineage (GTDB taxonomy): Bacteria > Pseudomonadota > Alphaproteobacteria > Sphingomonadales > Sphingomonadaceae > Sphingomonas. Next base: position 1,701 of record DATIGZ010000213.1, read on the forward strand.
AGAAGTTCGGCGCCACCGCGACCGGCGATCCGCTCTATCAGGCGATCAGCGACGGCCGCCGCCTCGCCGGCATGGAGCATTGGCTGCCCTTGTTCGAGGAGCGCCTCGAAACCCTGTTCGAGCACCTCCCCGAAAACGCCGTGATCGTCCGCGACGCGGGCGATGCCGGTGCGGCGGAAAGCCGGTTCGAGGCGATCGCCGACTATCAGGCCAACCGCGTCCGCGCCCAGTCGACCGACGCCGGCAGCTACCGCCCGCTCGGCACCGACCAGCTCTACCTCCTCCCCGCCGAGTGGGAAAAGCGCCTGAAAGAGGCGAACGCCCATCTCGCCACCCCCTTCCACGAGCCCGAAAGCGCCACCGTCCTCGACTTCACCGTCGACGGCCCGCGCGACTTCGCGCCCGAGCGCGCCTCCGGCACCAACATCTACGACGCCGTCACCGATCACCTCGGCAAGCTGCGCAAATCGGGCAAGAAACCCATTCTCGCCAGCTATTCGATCGGCTCGCGCGAGCGCCTCAAGGGCCTGCTCGCCGACCATGGCCTGCCCAATGCCGTGTTCGCCGAGAGCTGGCAGGAGGCGCTCGGCGTCGCCGCCGGAGGCCGCGATTCGGGCAATGTCGCGCTCATCGTCTTGCCCCTCGACCACGGCTTCACCTCGCCCGAAGTCGCCTTGCTCACCGAGCAGGACATGCTCGGCGACCGCCTCGTCCGCCGCAACAAGCGCAAGAAGTCGACCGACGCCTTCCTCGCCGAACTCGCCACCCTCTCCCCCGGCGACCTCGTCGTGCATATCGAGCATGGCATCGGCCGCTACGAAGGCCTGACCCAGATTCCGGTGCAGAAGGCGCCGCACGATTGCGTCGCGCTCACCTATGCCGGCGGCGACAAGCTCTACGTCCCCGTCGAGAATCTCGAAGTCCTCTCGCGCTACGGCTCGTCCGACGAGATGGCCTCGCT
>DATIGZ010000214.1:0-15013 GCA_035481255.1 Sphingomonas sp.
CGTCTGCAATCCGGCGACGAACTTGCCGTTGGCCGCAGGCAGACAGAACCCGACTTGAGCGGGCGCGTCCCAGCTGCGCCTACCGCCGGTGGCGGGATCGAGCCGGTGCACCTTGTGCGACTTGATGTCGACGAACCACAAAGCCGAGTCGCGATGAACCCACACCGGACCTTCGAGCAAGGGAGCGGCGAGCGCCCAGACCGATTGGGGAGCGCTCAGCACGACCCCCATCAGCGCCAGCCCGCGTCCACGAAATAGCTGTGACCCGTGACCAGCCGGGCGTCATCCGAAGCGAGGAACAGCACCATCGCCGCAACGTCATCGGGCGCCAGCCGTCCGTCAAGGCATTGCGCCGCGACGATCTCCGCCTCGCCCTCGGGCGTGTACCATTTGAGCTGGCGCGGGGTGCGCACGTTGCCGGGAATGACACAGGTCGCGCGGATGCCGTCGCGGCCCAGATCGCGCGCCAGGCTGCGCGTCAGCCCTTCGATCGCCGCCTTGCATGTCTGGTACAGGACGAGATCGTTGAGACCGAGATGCCACGAGATCGACCCCAGGTTGACGATCGCCCCGCCGCCCCTGGCGCGCATCGCCGGCACAACCGCCTGGGCGCAGAAGAATATGTGCTTGAGATTGACGCTCAGCCGCTCGTCCCAATAGGCCTCGGTAATATCGTCGATCGAGTGGCGGTCGTCATTGGCCGCGTTGTTGATGAGAATGTCGAACCCGCCCGACCGGTCGATCAGCCGACCGATCACCGCTTGCAGCCCGGCAACGTCGGTCAGGTCCACGCGTTCGAAACACGCCTTGTGCCCGTTCGCGCTGAGCCGCTCGACCAGCAGCGCGGAATCGGTTTCGGCGATGTCGAAAAAGGTGACGTCGGCGCCCTGTCGCGCAAACCCCTCGACGATCCCGGCACCGATCCCCGAGCCGCCACCGGTGATCAGCACCCGCTTTCCGGCAAGGCTGGGATATTGTGCCTGCATCGATGCCTCGATCGCGGTGGGATGCGCGCCCACTCAGACCGTCTCCGCCACGCGCCGCGCCGCGAGGCTGCGGTAGAGGTCACGGATGCCGAAGGTCCATGGCGCCGCGTCCTTCGACGTGGTGACGGCATTGGCCAGCGTGCCGAGCCTGGGCGAATGGATCCGCACCGTATCGCCTGCCTTATGGGTGAAGCCGCGGCCCGGATCGTCGCGGTCCTGTACCGGCGCGAACAGCGTGCCGAGGAACAGCGCGAAGCCATCGGGATATTGATGCTCCGACAGTGTCTGACGCACCAGCTCGAGCGGATCGCGGCTGATCTGGTTCATCGAGCTATGCCCTTCAAGGCGGTAGCCCTCCGGCCCCTCGATTAGCAGGTCGAGTTCGGCATTGCGGACATCGTCGATGCCGAAGTTCGCGTCGAACAGCCGAACGAACGGCCCGATCGCGCAGGCGGCGTTGTTGTCCTTGGCCTTGCCCAGCAACAGCGCGCTGCGTCCTTCGAAATCGCGCAGGTTGACGTCGTTGCCCAATGTCGCGCCGATCACCTTGCCCGCAGCGTTGGCGATCACCACCACTTCGGGCTCGGGATTGTTCCAGCTCGAATCCGAACGGATCCCGACCTCTGCCCCCCAACCGACCGAGGAGAGCACCGGCGCCTTGGTGAACACCTCCGCATCCGGCCCGATCGCGACTTCCAGATATTGCGACCACATGCCGGCTTCGATCAGCGCGGCCTTGAGCTTCGCGGCCTCGTCGCTGCCCGGCACCACGGAACGGATACCGCCGCCGATCTTGTCCTCCAGCTCGGCACGGATCGCCGCGGCCTGACCCGAGTCACCCCGTGCGCGTTCCTCGATCACCCGCTCGATCGCCGAGACCGCGAACGTCACGCCGCACGCCTTGACGCACTGGAGGTCGATCGGGGCGAGCAGCGCATACGCGCCGCCGCCGATGGTGAGGCTCGCCACGTCGCAGAGCCAGACCCCTTCGACGCCCGCCGGATCCGCAAGGTCGAACAGATCCGCGGCCGTCTCCGCCGCCGCCGATACATCATAGACGCGGCCATCACGGACGATCACCGGAACAGGTCCGTCGGCCAGCATTACCCGGCCCGCGAGCACCGCTCGCTCGGCATCCTCGGGAAGCGCCGACACATCAAAAGCTTCAGGCACAAATCTCTCCTTCGCCCCGGCCGGACCGGGGAAATGATAGCGCTATCATTCCTCATCTATCCCCGCAAGGGGGATCAGATCGTCCAGGTGCCGTCGATCCGCGCGACCGTGCCGGCCTGCCCGCCTTCGCGCAGCGCCACCGGCAACAGTGCATCGGGCATGTCCTGATAGCTCACCGGGCGCAGGAAGCGGTCGATCGCCAGCGTGCCGACCGAGGTGCTGCGCGCGTCCGAGGTCGCCGGGTACGGGCCGCCATGCACCATCGCATGCGTCACCTCGACCCCGGTCGGCCAGCCATTGGCGATCACGCGGCCAACGGTACGCTCGAGCACCGGCAGCAGGGCCTGAGCCGCCGCATAATCGCCCGCATCGACCTGAAGCGTCGCGGTGAGCTGGCCTTCCAGCTCACCAAGGACGGCAGTCAGCTCATCGAGGCTGGCGCAACGCACCACAACCGACGACACGCCGAACACCTCATGCAGATGCACCGGGTCGGCGAGGAAATCCTTGCCCGCGACACTGAACAGCGCCGCGCGGCCGCGGTTCGGCCCGTCCGGCTCGACGCCCTGCGCAACCGTCGTAACGAAGGCGCTGCCGGCGAGCTTCGCCTTGCCGCTCTCGAACGCTTCCCAGATGCCGTCGGTCAGCATCACCTGTGCCGCCTGTCCTGACAGCACTTCGCCCGCGCGAGCGATGAAGGCATCAAGCTCGGGACCGTCCACCGCCATCACCAGTCCGGGATTGGTGCAGAATTGTCCCGCGCCCATCGCAAGGCTGGCGACGAACGCCTCGGCCAGCGCCGTGCCGCGCGCCTTCAGGGCTTCGGGCATCAGGATGACGGGGTTGATCGCCGCCATCTCGGCATAGACGGGGATCGGACGCGGGCGCGCCGCGGCGATCCGCATCAGCGCCTCGCCGCCCGGCCGCGATCCGGTAAAGCCAACCGCCTGAATACGCGGATCGGCGACCAGCGCCTCACCCACCTTGCGCGAGGTGCCATTGACCATGCTGAACGTGCCAGCGGGCATGCCGCATTTCTCGACCGCACGCGCGATCGCGGTGGCGATCAGTTCAGCGGTACCGGGGTGCGCGCGATGGCCCTTGACCACCACCGGGCAGCCCGCCGCCAGCGCTGAGGCGGTGTCGCCACCCGCCGTCGAGAAGGCGAGCGGGAAGTTCGACGCACCGAACACCGCGACCGGGCCAAGCGGGACCATACGCAGGCGCAGGTCGGGCTTGGGCGGGGTGCGCGCGGGATCGGCATGGTCGATGCGCAGCTTCTGCCACTGGCCGTCGCGCACTTCCTTCGCGAACAGGCGAAGCTGACCCGCGGTGCGCCCGCACTCGCCGGTGATGCGCGCGGCAGGCAGCCCCGATTCGCGGCAGGCGCGTTCGATCAGCACGTCGCCGAGCGCCTCGATCTCGTCGGCGATCGTCTCGAGGAAGCGCGCGCGCTCCTCGAGCGGCCTGATCGAATAGGGAATGAAGGCCGCTTCGGCGGCGGCGCAGGCGTCGGCGACGTCCTGCTCGCTGGCACCCGCGAAACCGGCATCCTCGATCTGCTCGCCGGCGGCGGGATCATAAGCGCGGAAGCGCGCGTCCGACTGACGACGCTCGCCGCCGATGAAAAGTCCGCCCGTCAGTTCCATGATCTTCTCCGTCCAGGGACGGCCGCGGGCCAGCACGCGCGGCCTTGATGTCCCCGCCCATCTACAAACATCATACGAATTTTCAAGTCGGGCGGGTGCGCGTGGTAGCGCTACCAAATTCTAGCGTCAACGCGGGGCCGCCGTCAACGCGGCATCATTGCGTTTTCAGCTCAGATTTCAGCGCAGACGCGCGCTCATCAGGAAGCGTTCGCGGCTCTCGGCCGCCTTGCGGCGCAGCTCGGAGATTTCGCGCTCCTCGGTCGCATCGAGCATCGCTTCGAGCAGCCGGTTGAAATGTTGGCGCATCGCCACGCGCGCCGCGCCGGGATCGCCCGCGCGCAGCGCGTCGACGATCGCGCCATGCTCGCGCTGGCGGGTGCGGCCGTCATGCTGGCACACACTCGCATAAGTGGTGCGGACCTCGGGCACGTCGGTGCGCATCCGCCACAGCGATTTGATGACGTGGATGATCGCCTGATTGCCCGAAGCCGACGCGATCAGCAGGTGGAACTCCTGATCCGCCTCGGTCGACTTGGCGTCGTCGCCATCGTCATGGCCCATGATCTCGAGCAGCTCGTCGAGCCGGTCGAGCGTCTCGGGCGTGATCGTCGATGCCGCCAGCGCAGCCGCTTCGGATTCGAACAGCGACCGCGCCTCGGTCAGCTCGAATGCGCTGACCGCGGGCGGCTCGTCGCCGCGCGCCGCCTTGCCGTCGGTGACATAGACGCCCGATCCGGTCTTGATCGAAACCAGGCCCCGCGCCTGCAGCGCGATCTCCGCCTCGCGCACGGTCACGCGGCTGACGCCGAGCTGTTCGGCGATCTCCCGCTCGCCGGGCAGCCGCGATCCCGGGGGATAGGCACCCCCCTCGATCATCGCGGCGATGCGCTCGGCAACTTCCTGAAACAGGCGGCGTTCAGCCATGCAATCCTCGGTTCGATCCGGTCCGGCCTTCCGAATGCCCCAGCCGCCTTCCGTTTGGAATAGGCAATTGGTCCGCAAGGCCGGACACCGCAGCTTACCGCAGGCGGACCCGGACGCTCATGAAATATTGCGGTCCATAGAATTCCACGTTCCGCGTGCTGCCCGCGACCGGCATGTATTCGATGCGCGGCTCGTTGAAGAGGTTCAGGGCCTGAAGCCGGAAATCGATCTGACGATTGATGCGGAAGCTGGTCGTCAGGTCGAACGTGTTGTTGCCCTCGATATAGCGCAGCTGCGTATTGTTCGAGGTGAACGCCTGATAATAGCGCGACCGGTAGCGGTAGATGCCCTGGATCGACACCGGCCCCAGCTCATAGAAGGCCTGCGCCGAAAAGACGTGCTTCGAATAGCCGCTGAGACCCGCCGCGGGGATCAGACCGGGCGTCACGTTGCCCGATGCGTCAATCACGTCGCCATAGCGGATGTCCTGCGTCGTGAAGTTCGACCAGGCGTAGTTGTAGCTGAGCTTGGCGCCGAGGCCGCTGAGCGGACCGGGCAGCCAGGTGAAGCGGTTGGTCGCGGTCAGCTCGATGCCATAGAGGTCGCTCTGCTCGTCGCTGTTGGTCGTCTGGGTGACCGGCACCGTATAGTTGGTGCCGCCGATGTTGAACTGCTCATCGGTGATGATCGGCATCAACCCGCCGGTGAAGCGCTTGAAATAGAGCGTCGCCGCCAGCAGCGTTTCCTTGTTGGCGTAGTATTCAAGTGCGGCGTCGGCGTTCCACGACATGGTCGGCTTGAGCCGCGGACTGCCGGTGGCGATGATCGAGTTGATCGCGTCGGTGACGTCGGTGTAGCCGGTACCCGTCTCAAGCGTGATCTGCCGTCCGGCACCCAGCGCGCTCGGCGCCGGGCGCGACATCGCCCGGTAGATGCCGGTGCGCAGCCGCATCTTGTCGCTGAGGTCGAAGATCGCGTTGAAGCTGGGCAGCCAGCGCATCGAGCTGGACGAAATCTGAACCGGCGAGAAGTTGCCATTGGCTACCAGGCGGATCGACCCGTCGGTACCGGGCACGACGTCAAGATCGGCGCGCAGGCCGTCGGAGGTCACTTCGGTCCGCACCGCGCGCACACCGAAATTGCCGCGGAAGGGCAGGTTGCCGAGCTGCCCCGAATAGGTCGCCATCGCGTATCCGGCATAGGTCTTCTCGGTCACCTGCGCATTCTCGACCGCGCGCAGATCGCCGCTGTTGCCGGGATCCTCGGTGCCCAGATAGTTGCGGAACTGGCACAGCACGTCGAAGGTCGCATAGCTGCCGATCGACGGCGATGAGGCGTCGGACAGGAAGCCGCGCTGCGGGAAGGCCGTCCGGCACGCCAGATTGACGTTGCGATCGACCGCGAGGTCGGCCTGATCGATGTTTACATCGTTACTGTAGCCGAAGAATTTGCGGCTTGCCCAGCGGCCGCCCACGTCGATCCGCTCGATGAAGCCGTCGAGCTTGTAGGTGGCGTCGGCGCGCAGCGACCAGATCTCGTCTGTGCGGCCGTCCTGCGACCGCGTCAGACGGGTATCGTCGCTGAAGAGCGCATGGTCCCTGGGGTCGAAGCGCGCATCATAGGTGAAGACCGGCAGATACCCCTGCGTCATGTCGACATGATAGGGGATGCGCTGGTTGTTGATCGCGGTACGCACGCCGAAGATGTTGAACGGATCGGTGCGCAGCCTCACCTGCCGCGTAATGTCGAGACGCCTGGTCCGCGAATAGGCGCCGTCGATGCTGACGGTCAGCCGGTCGGACGCCTTCCATTCGATGTTGCCGCCCAGCCCCAGATAGCGCTCGTCACGCTCGAACAGGCCGGAGATGGTCTGCATCGTCGCCGAACCGTCGGCCGACAGCATCTCGTGATTATCCCCGATCACGACGTTGCGCAGATTGTAGCGGCCTTCGGCGGTACCGAAATCGTTGCGCTTCTCGCTATAGTCGCGGCGCGAATACTGGACGTCGAAATTGATGTCGAGCGTCGGGCTCGGCTGCCACTGGACTGCGGCGAACACCGCGTCGCGGCGGTCGGCCGTGGTCATCTGGCGATAGAGATACGAGTTCGACGCGTGGTAGAAGGGCGTGCCGGAATTGCCCTGCTGGCGCGTCACTTCGGTGCAGTTGGTGGTCGAGACGACCGCGGCGTTGCAGGTGAACCAGGTCGAGCTGGTGTAGAAGCGTTCGACCGGATCGTTTACGTCGTTGCGCTGCACGCCGACCGAGATGCCCAGCTCGCCCAGCCCGCCGATCTTGAACTGATCGATATAGCTCGCCGTGCCGCGCCAGCCCCACGCGCCCTCACCGGTGATGCGGTCCTGATAGGGGTTGAAATTGGCCTTGGCCTCGACCTGAATGTTGCGGCGGCCGTAATCGAGCGGCTTGCGCGTCTCCATTTCGATCAAGCCGGCGACGCCGCCCTCGATCAGGTTCGCCTGCTGGGTCTTGTAGATCTTGATCGCGTTGAAGAGTTCGGACGGGAACTGGCCGAAATTGACTGCGCGGTCGCCCGAGCCGTTGGTCGCCTCGCGCCCGTTGAACGTGGTCATGCTGAGGCCCGAGCCAAGCCCGCGGATCGAGACTTCGGTGGGGCCGTAATTGGCGCGGTCGATCGTCGCGCCGGTGATCGTCGCGATCACCTCGCCCACCGACTGGCCGGGAAGCTCACCGATCTCCTTGGACGAGACGGTGTCGACGATCGTGTCGGAATTCCGCTTGGCCTGAATCGAGGTCTGGATCGTCTCCCGGATGCCGGTGACGATGATGTCCTCCGCCTCGCTCGACTGATCGGCGGGCGCCGCGTCCTGCGCCATCGCCGGTGCCGCCAGAAGCAGCGCCGGCAGCGATCCGCCGACGAGCAATGCGTGGCGCAACCGGGCCGAGCGAGTCACAGCAACCATCACGGAAATCCTCCCATATTTTGTTATAGACCAATCTCTAGATTTGGATTGGTTAGTTTGTCAATCCAATTGGCCTGCCAATTGGTATATACACACTTGCCGGCGAAGCGGGAGGGCCGCCCGGAACCGGACAGCCCTCCCGCGCCTTTCGCCACCCGATCAAGGCATCAGGTGGCCGCGCAACTCGGGTGCGGCGGTGGCGAGGTCATGCGCCACCATCTTGGCGAACACGCGCGCGCCCGCTTCGCCGACATGGGTGTAGTCGAACTTGGGACGCAGCTGGCCGCGAGGACCGGTCTTGGGCAGCTCCACCGCGGGCGTACGCGCCTCGTCCGCCGGGCGAGGCTTTAGCGTCGTGCCTTTGCGCGCCGCTTCCAGTTCCTCGGGAAGAGGCGGCACCTGCGCGAGCGCGGTCGAGTCCGCCGCGCCCAGCTTCTGCACCGCAGCGGCGCTGCGGGCGTTGAGTTCGATCACCGGCACCTGCAACGCCGCGCCGACCTTGCGCGCCTCGTCTCCCCACGCGGCAAGCGTGTTGTTGAGCTTGCCGTCGCGGAACTCGCGCCGCGTCAGCGGGGTCACCAACACCGGATGCGCGCCCGCGGCACGGACGTCGGCGACCATCTGCCGCAGGTTCGCGCCGAACTCACCGTTGAGGTCGGTCCAGCGCTCGGCCCGGGTCGACTGGTCGTTATGTCCGAACTGGATCAGCACCCAGGTCTTCTTGTAGCCGGCGACCTTGGCCTCGTTGAGCGCGATGGTCCACGAACCCTCGGCGCGGTAGCTGCGCGTCGAACGCCCGCCCCGGCCGAGGTTGAGGCACGCGACGCTCGACTTGACGTGCATCGCGCAGAACATCGACGCCCAGCCGCTGCCCGGCGCCATCGTCGAATCGCCCACAAGGATGACCTTGAACGCATCGATCGGCGCCGCGTCGGTGCGTTTCTCGCGCTTCTCCGGCGCGGGCTGCGCATCCGACTGTGCCTGCGCCGCAACGGGCAGCGTCAGCGCGGCAAGCGCCATCGCGAACTTCTTCATCTCACTCTCCCTGTTCGCGGGTCGGCCCTTACGAGAAGAACAGCCCGCCATTGATGTCGACATTGGCGCCCGTCAGGAACGAAGCGTCGCCCGAAGCGAGAAAGGCGACCGCAGCGGCCACCTCGTCCGGATGCCCCTCGCGGCGAAGCGGGGTGTTGCCCGCCACCGCGGCGCGGCCCTCGGGTTTGGAGAAAATGTCGTGAAACGAGGTGCCGATCAGGCCCGGGTTGAGCGCGTTGACACGGATACCCTGCGGCCCCAGCTCCTTCGCCCAGCTGCGCGTCAGCGTCATCAGCGCGCCCTTGGACGCGGCATAGATGCTCGCCCCCGGGCCGCCGCCGTCGCGCCCGGCCTGCGAGGCGATGTTGACGATCGCCGCACCGCTTTCGAGGTGCGGGAGCACCGCCTTGGTGACGAGGAAGGCAGACTTGAGGTTGAGGTCCATCACCGTGTCGAAGAACGCTTCGTCCATGTCGGCGAGCGTCTTGCGCGCGACCATGCCGCCCGCGCAGTTGACGAGGATGTCGACCTTGCCGCCGAACGCGTCGGTCGCGGCCTTGACCAGCGTGGCGACCTCGTCGGCCTTGGTCACGTCGGCGCGTGCGAGCAGCGCGGTACCGCCCGCCGCCTCGATTTCGTCGAGCGTCGCCTTGGCCGCTGCCTCGTCGCTGCGATAGTTGATGACGACCTTTGCGCCCTCGCTGGCGAGACGCAGCGAGATCGACTTGCCGATGTCGCGTCCACCGCCGGTGACGATCGCGACCTTGTCCTTGAAACGCATGTAAGCCCCTTATTCTTCGGTTTTGGGTTGAACGGGTTCGATCCGGCCGCCGAGCCAGATGCAGAGGAGGGAGAGCGGCACGAGCGCCGCGCCCAGGATGAAAATCGGCGCGAAGCTCACCTTGGTCATTGCCGGGACGAGCCAGGTGGTGATCAGCGTACCCGCGACCGCGGCAGTGCCGCTAATCCCGGCCAGCGAGCCGACCGCGCCGCCGCCGAACCAGTCGCTCGGCAGCGTCTGGATGTTGTTGATCGCGACCTGGAAGCCGAACAGGATCGCCGCGATCAGCAGCACCGCATAGAGCGGGGTCGAGGCCGTCGCGGTGAGCAGCAGCGCCGGAAGCATGATGACGCAGCCGAGCGTGATGGCGAGCTTGCGCGCCTTGTCCGCGCTCCAGCCGCGCTGGATGAGCTTACCCGACAGCCAGCCGCCCGAGAGAGAGCCCGCCATCGCGCCAACGAACGGCACCCAGGCGAACATGCCGATCTGCTTGACGTCGAAGCCGAAGCTTTCGTTGAGGTAGATCGGCAGCCACGAGACGAACAGCCACCAGATCGGGTCGAGGAAGAAGCGACCGGCCATCACCGCCCAGGCCTGACGGTGGCGCAGCAGCTGGCCCATCGACGGCGCGTAGCCGGCGGGCTTCGCCTCGCCGTCGACGCGCTCATTCGCGCCCAGAATATGTTCGCGCTCGGCCTTGCTCAGCCACGGATGCGCATCGGGATCGGACTTGTAGACCCATAGCCACGGCAGCAGCCACAGGAAGCCGAGCACGCCGACGATCAGGAAGGTGGTTCGCCAGCCGACAAAGCCGAACAGGATCGCGACCAGCGGCGCGGAGACGATCGCGCCGAGCGACGCGCCCGCGTTGAAGATGCCCTGTGCGAAGGCGCGTTCGGAACGCGGGAACCAGGTCGCGTTGGCCTTGGCCGCGCCGGGCCAGTTGCCCGCCTCACTGATGCCGAGCGTGCCGCGCAGCACGCCGAGCATCGCCATCGATCGCACCATCGAGTGCGCCGCGATCGACAGCGACCACACGATGATCGAGATGGCAAAGCCCATCCGCGTGCCCACCACGTCGAAGATCTTGCCGAACAGCGACTGGCCGAGCGCGTAGAAGACCATGAAGATGGTCACCAGCAGGGCGTAATCTTCCTTGCCGGCGCCGATGTCCTTGGCGACCGCGGGCCACATCACGGCGAGCGCGTTGCGGTCGATATAGTTGATCACGGTCGCGACCGCGATCAGGCTGATGATCCACCAGCGGAAACCCGATTTCATTTGCCTGCCTCTCCGTCGAACCGGCCGACCGGTCCGCGCCATTCGAACTTGCGCCCGTTCACGGTGACGCTGTGCGCCTTGTCCGCTGTGGTATCCGCCGCGATGGCGACGAGGATCTGCCTGCCGCCAGTGAGCGCGATCGTCGCGATGCGCGCGCCACCGGCTTCCGTCATCGACAGGCTCGTCACCGCGCTGCGGCTGTTGGTCGTGGTTTCGCTCGATGCGTCGTAGCGGCCGTGCGGCTCGATCAGGCTTACGAACGCGGCGTCGCCCGCGCCCTCGACCCGCTGGATCACCACCGGCTCGCGCCGCAGGTTGAAGCGGGGGTCGTTGGCGCCGCTCTCGGCGAGGATCACCTGCGCTCCGGCAGTGGCCATGCGATAGCTGTAGAAGCGCCCGTCGGTGATCCAGGTCACCCGGCCCTGCCCGGTCGTCAGCGGCGCGGTCGCATCGACCCAGAGGTGCTGGTAGCCGTTCGCCTTGCCCAGCACCGGCCGCGTCGTCGCGTTCGACGCGAGCTTGAGATCGCTATCGATGATGTGCCCGGCGAAGTGCAGCGGCAGATCATAGGTCGCCTTGGCCCCGCCCTTCACCGTCAGCAGGTCGAGCACCAGGGGCGATCCCTTGCCCGTCTCGAGCTGCACCAGCGCACGGCGGAAGGTGACGCCGGGATAAGCCCCCGCCATCTCGCCGATCGACCAGCGCACCGGCCCTTCGCCCTTGAACGCGAGTTGCACCGGCGACACCGCTTCGGCGGGCTTGAGCTTGGCGTTGAAGTGGCTGGTTTCGTTCACCACCAGCGTGTTGTGTGCGATCGTCTGCTGCGCCCAGCTGTCATTCTCGGGCAGATAGCGCCCGCCGTCCTTGGCCTCGATATTCAGGAACCGCGCCGCGCCGTAATCAGTCACGATCGCGTTACCGTTGTCGTAGAGCAGCCAGTTCAGCTTGTCGAAATGGCCATGGCCCATGCCCTGCGCGGTGTTCTTGGCGACGACGACCTGCGCCTTCTCCTCCGGCCCCGAACGCAGGATGGCGAGCGCGCCGTCCTTGCCCTCCGGCCCGTCGCGCAACAACGTCGAGGCGAAGGCGAAGGGCCTCATTTTGCCCGCTGCGAGATCGCGCGCGACCGCGAACCCCTGTAGCGACAGCGCGACCTTGTTCTGCCAGTCGGCGATGCCGAGCAGCCCGGCATCCCCGCTCGCGGCATAGCCGATCGCCACGCCCTGATAGAGTTCCTCGGTCTTGAGGCTCTTGTCGGGCATCGCGTCGTTGAGCGGGAAGAAATAGCCGGCGTAGGTCGTCTGCACCGCGGTGCGGATCGCCTTCAGCACGATGCCGTCGCGATAGTCGAAGATCTTCCGCTCGGGCTCATTGTCGGCAATCGCCTGCGCGAACACGACGAAGGGCTGGAGCGCGTAACGCTGATAATATGGCCCTTCGGCATAATAGCCGTCGGGCGAGAACAGCAGATCGAGCTGGCGCAGGAAGCCGACCTTGCCCGATCGGTCGCTGCCCTTGAGCGCCTGCTCCACCAGCACCTTGTCACGCAGCACATAGCCGGTCATGCCGACCCCGGCATTGGCCCAGGTCGAATGATTGTGGATCCGGTCGAAGGTGGTCGGCTCACCGGTCAGGAACGCGGCCATGCGGCGGAACACATTGTCGTCGATCGTCTTGCGATCGGCGGGGGCCAGGTCGCCGCGCACCGCGTCGTAACCCTGGATCGCATGGACCAGCCACACGCTGTCGTTGAGGCTCTGCCAGAACAGCCTTCCGGGCACCTGATTGGCAGCTGCCGGATGCTTGCCGAGGCCCGGATAGAGCTTCGCGTAAGCCAGCAGCATGTCGCGGACATAATCGGCATAGCGCTTGTCGCCGGTGACGCGGTAGAGCGTGCCCGCGAGCTGGATCAGCTTGTAATTGGCCTTGTGCCGCTCATGCGTCGGCCCGCCGCCGCGATCCTTCGGCACCGGCACGTCGATCCCGGCGCGGAGTCCCGCATCGACCGCCTTCTTCGCCGAAGCCAGCTCGCGTGCGAACAGCGGTGCGCGGGCGCCTTCGGTCGCCATGGCACGATAGGCTTCGGTGCTGGCGAGCACCGGCGCCATATCCTGCGCGAAGGCCGGAGTGGCGGTCGCGAGCAAAGCGGCGAGGAAGGCCGCGCGGATCACGGACGGCCCTCCACGATGTTGCCGGTCAGCGCCACATCGGACTTGCCCTGCTTGTAGAGGTTCGTCACGCGCGGTTCGGGCGTCGCGGCGAAACGATTGTCGGTGATGCGCACCACCGGCGCACCGACGCTGTTCGCCACCTCGATCCCGCCCGCCTTCGTAAAGCGATTGCGCGCGATCTCGACCCGCTGCACCCCGGACAGCCGCACAGCGCCGCCGCGCGCCACTTCGTTGCCGGTCATCACGAAGCGCGGGCCGAAGGTGCTCTCATCGGTGCCCAGCCGCGCGACATCGGCGATCGTCGCGACGTCGGCGAAGCGGTTGTCGGCGATCTCGATCTGCTCGGCGCTGTAGAGCCCCTTGGCTCCGGTCTCCGCCGCGGCAGCGACCACCGTACCGGACACGTTGGTGAAATTCGATCCGCGCACTTCGACCTTGTCGGCGAAGGTCGCCGGAGTCGCCGCGAACACGTCGAAGCCGGGCGCGGTCAGATCGCGCACCGCCACGCCTTCGATCGTCACCTTGTAGTTCAAAGTGCTCACCGACTGCGGCGCGCGCACGAGCGCGTTGCCCGCCACAGTCGGTGAGGCAGCGCCGGAGAGGGTAGCGCCACGAAGAACGATGCTGCCGCCGGGTAGCAGCTGGAACAGGGTGGAGGCCGCGCTCTCGATCACTGCCTCGCGCGGTCCGGCGATGGTCAGCGGATGCGCGACCGGGATCGTCTGAGCGACGCGATGCGTGCCCGCGGCGACCCGAATGGTGTCGCCGGCCGCCGATGCGGCGACCGCCTTGGCCAGCGCGCCCGCGTTTGCCGGCACCGCGATCTCGCGGCCCGTCACGGCCGAGGGAGCATCCTTGGCGTACCAGACCGGCCCGGCCTCATTGCGCTTGAGCGGCACCAGATCGCGTGGCGCGCCGGCGCCAGCCAGCGCCGGATCGGCGGGATAGAGCAAACCATTGGCGGCCCGCTCGAGCTTGGCCGCTTGCCGCGCATTCTCCGCCATCGCGATGCCCGACACATCGCCTTCTGATCGCACGATGTCCTTGCCGTCGGCATTGGCGATCAGGTTGCGCGCGAACCGGCTGGCGACCGGCGGAGCGCTGCGCTCGGCATCGGCACCCGCACCGAAGGTGATCCGCGCCGCCTCGATGATCGAGTTACGCTCGATCCGGGCGTTGCTGACCTGATGATAGCGGTTGATGGCCGAGTCCGGCACGCCGTTCATCACCGCGATCGCGCTCAGGAACGAGGTTCCGGTAACGCCCTCGAGATAGTTGTCGCGGACGATCTGATCGCGGTTGATCACGCGAATTCCACCGGTGCTCGGCTTACCGTGCCCCATGAAGACGTTGCGCTCTACCAGATTACCGTTGCCGTGGCGCAGCACCACCGCGCCCTGCGATTCCACGAACATGTTTCCGCGGATCACGTTCGCGCCGGATTTAATCGAGACGATTTCCACCTCGCCGTCGCATTTCTCGAACCAGTTGCCCTCGACGATCGACCTGGAGTCGCTCAGCGATTCGTCACTGGTGCCGATGCGGATCGTCTCGCCGCCATTGGAACCGAGCGGCGGGCGCGGGCCGAAGAAATTATGGTCGATCCGCGCGCGGTTCTCCTGCGGCTGACCTTTGGGACGGATCACCGCAAGCGTCACCCCGGCATTGCCCTTGCCCGCGAACCACGAATGATCGACGCGGTTGTCGGTGCCGTAGATCGCGACCCAGATATCCTCGGCGCGGCGATCGGGATTGGTGAAGTTGTCGACGACGATTTGCGTCAGCCGCACATTGCGCGCCACCGTCTTCGAATCGCGACGAAAGGCGATCAGCTCCTTGGTCGGCGAGAAGCCGCCGCGAAAGACCAGCCCCGACACCACCAGATGCGCGCCGCCGATGCGCAGGTTCGACTGGCCGGACAGGATGACCTTCCCCGGAGTCTGCGCCGCGAGCGTGATCGGCTTGTCCGCGCTCCCCTCGCCAGAAAAGACGATCTGGAAATCACGCCATTCGCCATCGGCAAGCAGGATGCGGTCGCCCGGCGCGACCTTCTTGACCGCAGCGGCATAAGC
>DATIGZ010000215.1:0-8565 GCA_035481255.1 Sphingomonas sp.
ATCATGAAGGCTCGATGCTGCTATGGGTCACCGTGCTCGCGCTGGCCGGCGCGGCGATCGCGCTGCTGGAGCGGAAGCTCGACCGCGCGACGCTGACCGCGACGCTGGGCGCGCAGGCGTTCATCGCGCTCGGCTTCTACGCTTTCCTGCTGATCGCATCGAGCCCGTTCACCCGGCTCGACCCGCCCGCGCTGGACGGTCTGGGCCTCAACCCGTTGTTGCAGGACCCGGGTTTGGCTTTCCACCCGCCGACGCTGTATTTCGGCTATGTCGGGCTTTCGATCGCCTTCTCCTTCGCCGTCGGCGCGATGGTGACGCGCGAGGTGGGGCCGGTGTTCGCACGCGCGATGCGGCCTTGGGTGCTCGCCGCGTGGGTGTTTCTGACGATCGGCATCACCGCGGGCAGCTACTGGGCCTATTACGAGCTGGGCTGGGGCGGCTGGTGGTTCTGGGATCCGGTCGAGAACGCGTCGCTGATGCCCTGGCTCGCGGCGACGGCGTTGCTGCATTCCGTCAACGTGCTGGCGGCCCGCGATGGCCTGCGAGCCTGGACGCTGATGCTGGCGGTGGTGGCCTTCTCGATGTCGATGGTCGGCACCTTCCTCGTCCGCTCGGGCATCCTGACCAGCGTTCACGCATTCGCGGTCGATCCCACGCGCGGCAGCTTCATCCTCGTCCTGCTCGCCATCTATATCGGCGGGGCGCTGGCGCTCTATGGCGCGCGGGTCGGCCGGGTAAAGGCCGGGCAGGGGTTCGACCTGCTCAGCCGCGAAGGCGGGCTGGTGCTCAACAACCTGCTGCTCAGCGTGATCCTCGGCATCGTGCTGATCGGGACGCTCTATCCGATCGTCGCGCAAGCGATGGGCGAGCAACTGTCGGTCGGGCCGCCCTTCTTCAACAAGGCGGCGGGACCGATCGCGTTGCTGCTGGTCGCGGCGATGGCGGTGGGGCCCTTGCTCAACTGGCGGCGCGACGATTTCAACGCGCTGCTGGGCAAGCTGACCGTGCCGGTAACACTCAGCGTGCTGGTGATGGCAGGAACGTTCGCCGCCGCGCCCGGCACGGGCTGGATGGAGATTGTCGGGCTTGGCCTTGCCGCGGGACTGGCGGTGGCGAGTTTCGCGCCGCTGTGGAAGCGCAAGCTGTGGCGCACGCCGCTGTTCACCTGGGGCATGGTCATCGCGCATTTCGGCGTGGCGGTGAGTCTGGCAGGCATGGCCGCCGACAGCGCCTTCACCAGCGAACGGCTGGTCGCGGCGCGATACGGGCAGCCTTATTATGTCGGGCCGTGGCGCGTGGTTCTGAACGGCGTCGCGCCGGTGGTGGGCGATAACTGGTCGGCTGTGGAGGGGCGCGTGACCGCCAGCCGCGGACCGGTGGACGGGTCGATGACCCTGCTGCGGCCCCAGCGGCGCTTTTATGCTTCGCCGCCGACCGACACCGCCGAAGCCGCGATCTCGACGCGCGTCGACGGACAGCTTTACGCGGTGCTGGGTGCGCAGGATGCGCAGGGCCGCTGGCAGCTGCGACTGTGGTGGAAGCCGTTCGTGACTCTGATCTGGTTCGGCGGCGGATTGATCGCGCTGGGTGGCGCGCTGTCGCTGATCGGGCGGGTGAAGCGCGAGCGGCGCAACGTGAAGCGGCGTGAGGAGGCGGAACTGTGAAGCGCTGGACGCTCTGGGTGCCGCTGGTGGTGTTCCTTGCCGTGGTCGCGCTGGCGGCGTGGCGGCTGACGGATACGGGCGAGACCGTGGTGAAGTCGGCATTAGTCGGCAAGCCGCTGCCCGAGTTCAGCCTGCCCGCTATGGTGGACGGCAAGCCGGGTCTCAGCCGCGCTGATCTCGCCACGGGTAAGCCGCGGCTGCTCAACGTCTTTGCGAGCTGGTGCGTGCCGTGCATCGCCGAGGCGCCGCAACTGATGAAGCTCAAGGCAGCGGGTGTTCAAATCGACGCAGTGGCGATCAAGGACAGCCCTGAGGCGGTGAAGGCATTTCTGTCCCGCCATGGCGATCCCTATGCGCGGATCGGCGACGACCGCGACCGGCTGGTGCAGATCGGCATCGGATCGTCGGGCGTTCCCGAAACCTTCGTGATCGACGGCCAGGGGCGAATCGCGGCGCAACATATCGGCGATATTCGTGAGGACGATGTGCCGAAGCTGCTTAAGGCGCTGGAGGAGACGCCGTGAGCCTGTTGCTCGGTCTCGCACTGGCGGCGGGGGTGCCCGCTGACCTTGGCTATTCGCAGCTTCCCGACGCCGGGAAGGAGGCGCAGGCGGCCGAATTGATGGGAACGCTGCGTTGCCTCGTCTGTCAGGGCCAGTCGATCGCCGACAGTGACGTCGATATGGCCGCCGACATGCGACGGATCGTGCGCCAGAAGATCGCCGCCGGAGAGACGCCGCAAGCCGTGCGCGGGTGGCTGATCGAGCGCTATGGCAGCTATGTGACCTATGACCCGCCGTTCAGCTGGACGACCGCGCCGCTATGGCTGACACCGTTGCTACTGCTGGGCGCCGGGCTGTGGCTGGCACGGGGCACCGTTCGGAGGCGGCGCAAATGATGGGCTGGATCGCACTCGCCGCGATCGGTGTGGCGGCGTTCGCGCTGCTGTGGTTGCTCGGCTTGCCGCGAACCTTGTGGTCGTTCGCCGGAGCGGCGCTGATGCTGGGTGCGGCGGGCTATGCGCTTCAGGCCAGACCCGAGCTGCCCGGTGCGCCGGTGGCTGCCGCGAAGAAGGCAAGGCCAGACGAGCCGGAACTGCACAAGTTGCGCGGCGAAATGTTCGGGCGCTTTACGGTCAACGACACCTATTTCATCGCCGCCGATGCGCTGGTGCGCGGGGGAGACCCGGACAAGGCCGCGAAGATGATGCTGGGCGGGGTGCGATCCGCGCCACAGGATCCGTCGATGTGGACATGGCTGGGAATGACGTTGGTGGAATCCGACGACGGCACCATGTCGCCCGCCGCTGCGCTGGCGTTTCGCCGCGGCATCACGCTCGCCCCCAAGCACCCGGGACCAGCGTTCTTCTACGGCCTGGCCCATGCGCGGACCGGAAATCTGGATTCGGCATTGCCCTTGCTCCGCAAGGCGCTGGCGCTCAGTCCCGCCGAGGCCGGATATCGCGCCGATGTCGCGCGGACCGTACAATCGGTGACAGTCTTCGCCGCGATGAAGGCGCAGGCCCGGCAGGCACAACCGCCCGCACGCTGAGGATCAGCCGGCAGCCACCTTTTTCGCGCGCTGAGTCTCGACGAGCTGAATCGCCTTCTGCACCGCCGCCTCGATCGACAGGAAGCTGGTGTCGAGCACCGCGGCATCGGCGGCGGCGACCAGCGGCGCTTCGGCTCGCTTCGAATCGCGTTCGTCGCGGGCACGGATGTCAGCGAGCACCTTGTCGAGGCTGGCCATGATGCCGTTGCGCCGCAGCTCGGCATGGCGGCGCTGGGCCCGGATCGTCGGGGTAGCCTTGACGAACAGTTTCGCGTCCGCGTCGGGAGCGATCACCGTACCGATATCGCGCCCGTCGAGGATCGCGCCGCCCGGTTGCTGGGCGAAACGCTTCTGACGCTGGAGCAGGGCCGCGCGAACCAGCGGATGCGCCGATACGACCGATGCGACCTTGCCCACTTCGTCGGTGCGCAGCCATTCGTCGGCGAGCAGCAGATCGTCGAACCCGGTGGCGGCGACGGCGTCAGCCTCCTTCTCGGGATTCATTTCCTCGCGCAGCACGGTCGCGGCAACGGCGCGATAGAGCAGACCGGTGTCGAGATGGGGAAGCTCGTAATGGCGCGCGAGCGCACGGGCGATGGTGCCTTTGCCCGATGCGGCGGGGCCATCGACGGCGATAATCATGTTTCAGTCCTGCCGGTCAGCGAATCGAGCGTGGTGAAGAAGCCGGGATAGCTGGTGGCAACCGGCGACACGTCGTCGATGCTCACGTCCGCTTTCGCGCCGAGTCCAGCCACCGCCATGCTCATCGCGATGCGATGGTCGAGTTTCGAGGCGACCGGAGCTCCGCCCGCAATCAACTCGCCCGCGGTGCCGGTGATGGCGAGGCCGTCTTCGAACTCCTCGAGCGCAACGCCGTTGGGTTGAAGCGCCGCGACCATCGCGGCGATGCGGTCGGATTCCTTGACGCGAAGCTCATCCGCGCCGCGCGCCACCGTGCGGCCGTGCGCGAAGGCCGCGGCAACGAACAGGACCGGATATTCGTCGATCATGCTGGGCGCGAGATCGTGCGGCACATCGATCGCCTTGAGCGGTGCATGGCGAACACGCAGATCCGCGACGGGCTCGCCGCCGACAGTGCGCGGGTTCACCTCCACGATGTCGGCACCCATCAGGCGAAGGGCTGCGATCAGGCCGGTACGCGTGGGATTGAGGCCGACATTGGCGATGGTGATGTCCGAACCCGGAACGATCGACGCCGCGACCATCCAGAAGGCCGCGGAAGACGGATCGCCGGGAACTGTGATCGCCTGTGACTTGAACTCCGCTTCGCCGCGGATCGAGATGATCCGGCCCTGCGGGGTTTCCTCAACGGTGATATCCGCACCGAATCCGGAGAGCATGCGTTCGCTATGGTCGCGGGTCGGAACCGGTTCGATCACACGCGTGATGCCCGGCGTGTTGAGCCCCGCGAGTAACACCGCCGACTTGACCTGAGCCGACGCGACCGGGAGCGCATATTCGATCGGCACCGCGGGGCAGAGACCGCGCATGGTGAGGGGCAGGCGGCCGCCGGGGCTGGAGGTGAAATCCGCCCCCATCTTCGACAGCGGATCGATCACGCGGCCCATCGGCCGCTTCGAAAGCGATGCGTCTCCCGTGAAGGTAGCGGTGATCGGATGGCTGGCGATCAAGCCCATCAGCAGGCGGGTGGAGGTACCCGAATTACCCATTTCGAGCGCGACCTCGGGCTGAAGCAACCCGCCGACACCGACGCCCCAGACATGCCACACACCGTCGCCGTCGCGCTCGATCCTCGCGCCCATCGCCCGCATCGCGGCCGCGGTAGCGAGGACGTCCTCACCCTCCAGCAATCCTTCGATGCGGCTTTCGCCGACGGCAAGGCCGGCAAACATCAGCGAACGATGGCTGATCGACTTGTCACCAGGAACGGTCAGGGTACCGCGCAGCGGGCCGCGGGCGGAAATGGCGAGGGGGAGGGGAGTTGCACTGCTCATCGGCGGCGGCTTTGACAGCGGGCTTGCGCTATGGCAAGGCGCCCGCCACTTCAAACGGGGACGTAAGCTCCCCGTCACCCTGTAAAATCGAAGAAAAGGCAAGAGCGGCACATGGTGAAGCCGGAATGGGGCACGAAACGGACCTGCCCGAAATGCGCGACGCGCTTCTATGACCTGACCAAGGAAGAGCCGGTCACCTGCATCAGCTGCGGCTTTGCCTGGGATCCCGAGCCGATTCTGAAGTCGAAGCAGCCGCTGCCGTTCGAGGTGGTGAAGGAAGCCGACAAGAAGAAGGACGACGCGGATCTCGGTGACGAGGATCTGGACGTCGATGAGGACGCCGAGGGCTCGCCCGACGACGACGTCGATCTGGGTGGCGATGACGATCTGGGCGTCGATACCGGCGATGACGACGAAGAAAGCTGATCGGTAAAGCAAAAATCGGGAAAGCAAAAAAACCCGGTTGCAAACCGCGCGATGGCTGCTAGAGGCCATCGCCTTCCCGGAACGGATGGGGCCGTAGCTCAGCTGGGAGAGCGTCGCAATGGCATTGCGAAGGTCAGGGGTTCGATCCCCCTCGGCTCCACCATCCCGTTAAAAACCGGGCAGAAAACAGGGCGCGCGCATCATCGGATGCCGCGCCCTTTTTCGTTGCGCCCGATTGAATATAGGACGGTTCACTGATAGTGGAATTCATCAACGATACTGCAAGCGTAAGATTGCGGGTCGAGGATGGAGGATGCGATGAAGGGACGGGCTTGTCGTAGGGCAGGGGCCGCGATTGCGGCCGCTTCGGTGATCGTTACTGGGATCGGCGCTCCGGCAGCGGCAGCTGCGGACCGGGTTTCGGCCCCGGGCCGCTATTCGGGCTATTCACCCAAGCTTTACGACAAATGGGAGCGAACCTCCTTTCATGTGCCCGTCCGGGACGGCACCCGGCTGGCGGTCGATCTGTTCCGCCCCGTCAAGGACGGCAAGCCCGTCCAGACCAGGCTGCCCGTGGTATGGATCCACACGCCCTATCTGCGCGCGATCCGCAAGCCGGACGGCACGCTGAGCCGCGGCGGAGGCACGAGCTACATGAATGCGCGCGACCTGACGCTGCATGGCTATGTCGTCGCGATCGTCGATACGCGCGGCAAGGGTGCTTCGTTCGGCACACGACGAGGCATGCAGGATTCGACGGAGGCCCGTGACGCCTATGACATGACCGAATGGCTCGCGGCCCAGCCCTGGTCGAACGGCAAGGTCGGGATGATGGGCTGTTCCTATGTGGGAGGCACCCAGGACAATGCGGCGATCGCGACCCCGCCGAGCCTGAAAGCGATCTTCCCCGGCGCGACCACCTTCAACCGCTACGACTTCGTCGCGCGTGGCGGGCTCACCGCGCAGTATCACACGCGGCCCGAGGATCCGAACGATCTGGGCGAGGGGGCGATGCCGGTCGATTCGGATAAGGACGGATCGCTGCTGGCGCAGGCGCGCGACGGGCATCGCGGGAATACGATCATGTCGGAAATCTGGAAGGACATCCCGTTCCGCGACGACTGGTCAGAGAAGATGGGCAGCCGCTTCTGGGAAGAGACGAGCCTGAGCAGCTATCGCAACGCGATCGAGATGCGCGGGCCGGTGATGTACCGCTGGACCGGCTGGCAGGACGAGTTCACCCCCGACCAGTTCGTCGCGCGCGCCAACCTGCGCAATGTCGTCAAGGTCTTCATCGGCCCCGAACAACATTGCCGCAGCGAGCAGTTCGACATGTTCTCCGAGCATCTGCGCTATTTCGACCGGTACCTGAAGGACATCGACAACGGCATCGATCGTGAGCCCTCGATCACCTACTACACTTATAACGCCGAGCCGGGGCGCGAATGGGCGGTGAGCGACGTGTGGCCGATCGCGGGCACGCGG
Organism: Sphingomonas sp.; assembly: GCA_035481255.1. GTDB lineage: Bacteria > Pseudomonadota > Alphaproteobacteria > Sphingomonadales > Sphingomonadaceae > Sphingomonas. The sequence continues at coordinate 7,103 of DATIGZ010000215.1, forward strand.
ATGGAGCGATGGTTCGTGGGTGGCGGCCGCGACGGGCTGAAGCTGGCGCCGAAGTCCCCTGCCGGGCCGACGAAAGCGAGCTTCACGACCGATTATTCGGTGGTCACCGACAAATACGCCACCACCGCCTGGCCGCTGTCACAGCATGGCCATGGCGTGAGCTTCACCTCAGCGCCCTTCACCACCGATGCGCGGCTGACCGGGCATCCCGTCGTATCGCTCTGGATTTCCACCAGCGCGAAGGACGGCGACGTCTTCGCCTATCTCGAGGAGGTCGCGCCCGACGGCAAGGCGACGGTGCGCGCGCACGGGCGCCTGCGAGCCTCGCACCGCGCGCCGGGGACGGCACCGTATGACTATCTGGGTCTGCCCTGGCATCGCAGCTTCCGCGCCGATCACCAGCCGATGACGCCGGGAGTGCCGGCCGAGCTCAAGTTCGACCTGCTTCCGACCTCGACCATCATCCGCAAGGGGATGTCGCTACGGCTGGTGGTGACGGGCGCGGATCCTCGGCAGCGCTCCAATATACTGGTGCGACATGCGCCCGCGCCACAGGTGACGGTGCATGGGGGGAAGGGCATGCCATCCTATGTCGACCTGCCCTTTGTCCCCATCGAACCGCTGACCGCGAAACCGCGGTGAGAGGAGTCCCGAAAGCGGACAGATATTTACCACCCTTGGCGCGGGACAAAATCGTAAACGGCGCGTTAACTGTTGGCCATGGAACGCCTGCACTATCTCGCCGAGCAAGATCGCGGACACCCGTTCCGCACCTCGCTACCCGTCGTTCGCCGGGGCGTGCGCAAGCGCGAGGACGAGAGCGATCTCAAGCTGTTTCTGCTCAGCTACGCCGCGTTCTTCGTCTGCTTCTATACCTTCCTCATCTGAAGAGTGCCGCCGACGATCCAGGTCGCCGGCACCCTTCAGTCGAACGAAGGACCGCCGCCTAGTCGCAGGCGCGGTGCAGCTTCTGGGCGATCCAGGCCGAGATCAGGCACATGCCCGCCACTACGAGCAGCATGTCTTCCGACTTGATGCCGGCCGCCGAAAGCGCGAGCACGAACAGCGAACCGAAAACCATCGCACCGGCGTTGACGATATTGTTCGCGGCGACGGTACGCGCGGTCTGATCCTTGGTCACGGTGGTCGTCAGGAAGGCGTAGAGCGGGACGACGAACATACCGCCGGTGATCGCGACCGCAGTGAGGGTCACGATGACGATCCATGCCTGACGCTGGAGGATGAAGCTGGAGAAGTCATAGAGCGCACCGGCCGCCGCCGGTTCCCACAGCCGCACCTCGATCGAAAAGATCACGACGATCACCGCCATCGCGATGACCGAAATCGGTGAGTACTTCGCCGAGACCTTGCCCTTGAGCATCGCATTGATGACCACGGAGCCGATCGCAACGCCGACCGAGAACACCGCGACGAGCAGCGAAGAGACGCGCGCATCCGCGGTG
>DATIGZ010000216.1:0-4277 GCA_035481255.1 Sphingomonas sp.
TTGCCGCGCAGTCCGTCGAGCGTGCCGATCACCCTGGCGAGCATCGCCGGCTCGTTAACCTCCCAGTCCTTTTGCGGCGCGAGACGGACGCGCGCGCCGTTGGCGCCGCCGCGGAAGTCGGACTTGCGATAGGTGCTGGCCGACGCCCAGGCGGTCTTGACCAACTGGCTGACGGTGAGGCCGCTGGCGGCGATCGCGTCCTTCACCGCCTTAACGTCGGCGTCGGAAGGCGTGGTGCCGGCGGGAACCGGGTCCTGCCAAATCAGGTCTTCGGCCGGCACTTCAGGGCCGAGATAACGGCCCTTGGGCCCCATGTCGCGATGGGTCAGCTTGAACCATGCGCGGGCAAAGGCATCCTTGAACGCTTCATGGTCGTTGCGGAACTTCTCCGAGATCACGCGGAACTCGGGATCGACCTTGAGCGCCATGTCGGCGGTGGTCATCATCGTGGGAACCTTCTTCGAAGGGTCATGCGCCGCCGGGGCCATGTCCTCTTCCTTCTGGTTCACCGGCTGCCACTGCTGCGCCCCTGCAGGCGAACGGACCAGTTCGTAGTCATAGTCGAGCAGCAGGCGGAAGAAGTTCTCGCTCCACTGCGTCGGCGTGTTGACCCACGAACCTTCGAGACCGCTGGTCACCGCGTGCTCGCCGATGCCGCCGCTTTCGTGACTGCTGACCCAGCCGAAGCCCTGCGCGGCGAGATCGCCGCCCGCGGGGGCATGACCGAGCAGCGAGGCGTCGCCATTGCCGTGCGCCTTGCCGAAGGTATGGCCGCCGGCGGTGAGCGCGACGGTCTCCTCATGGTTCATCGCCATGCGTTCGAACGTCGCCTTGATGTCGCGCGCCGACTGAAGCGGATCGGGATTGCCGCCCGGCCCCTCCGGATTGACGTAGATCAGGCCCATCTGAATCGCGGCGAGCGGGCCTTCCAGCGCTTCCAGCCCCTTGTCGAGGTCGATGCGGGTCTGAACGCCCTCATTCACCCATTTGTCTTCCGAGCCCCAGTAGATGTCACGCTCAGGCTCGAACACGTCGGCACGACCGCCGCCGAAGCCGAACACGGGGCCGCCCATGCTCTCGATCGCGACATTGCCGGCGAGGATGAAGAGATCGGCCCAGCTGATATGCTTGCCGTATTTGCGCTTGATCGGCCACAGCAGGCGGCGCGCCTTGTCGAGGTTGCCGTTGTCGGGCCAGCTGTCGAGCGGCGCGAAGCGCTGCTGGCCGCTATTGGCGCCGCCGCGGCCATCGGCGGTGCGATAGGTGCCCGCCGCATGCCACGCCATACGGATGAAGAACGGGCCATAATGGCCATAGTCGGCCGGCCACCAGGGCTGGCTGTCGGTCATCAGCGCGGTCAGATCAGCCTTGAGCGCCGCGTAATCGAGCTTCTTGAATGCCTCGGCATAGTCGAAGTCGGCGCCCATCGGGTTCGACGCGCCATTGGGGTTGAGGATTTCGGTGGCCAGCATTTCGGGCCACCAGTCGCGGTTGGTGCGCCCGAGCAGGGCACGGACGCCGCCGTCCCCGTGAAACGGGCAGCCGCCGCCATCGATCGATCCGGTCTTCGCGTCCATGTGCTGATCCCTCCTTATGGTGTGGTTCTGGAGGGAGGCTAGTGGAACGCCCGCCGCCCCCAAAACGAGTTAAACAGGTCAGTGCGAGCGGGAAAATCGATCAATACACCTCGTTTTGACATACGCGCTCAATGATCGCGAATCGCGTCGATCAGTTCGTCCTTGTCCATCTTCGACCGGCCCTCGATGCCGATCTCCTTGGCCTCGTCGTACAGCGTTTCCTTGCTGCGATTCTCAAGATGGGTGCTGTCGTGGTCGAGGGTACCGCCGGCATAGGCGTTGGCGATTCGGGCGGCCTTTTCCTTGCTCGCGCCCGCCTCGCGCAGGTCCTCATAGACCTTGTCGCTCCTGATCGTCGGTCCGTGGTCCTTCGCCATTTCCTGTCTCCTTCGCGCCACCAACGCATCCGGAAACGAAGCGGTTCGATCGTTGATGTTACAAAAGGGCGACAAGTGCAGATCGAGCGCCTATATGCGCGCCCATCGACCAACGATTCCCCCGCGAAGGGCCGATGCTGACCACTAATCCGTTCGATGACGACAAGCTGCGCGAAGAGTGCGGCGTCTTTGGCGTTGCAGGTGCCGACGGCGCCGCCGCGCTCGTTGCGCTTGGCCTCCACGCGCTCCAGCACCGCGGCCAGGAGGCCGCCGGGATCACCAGCTGGGACGGCGCGCATTTCCACACCCATCGCGCGATGGGCCATGTGGCGGGCAATTTCGACCGCGACGAGGTGATGCGCGGGCTGCCCGGCGGGGTCGCATGCGGGCATGTCCGCTATTCGACCACGGGCGAGACCGCGCTGCGCAACGTCCAGCCGCTCTATGCCGAGCTGGCGAGCGGCGGGTTCGCGGTGGCGCATAACGGCAACATCTCCAACGCGCTGCACCTGCGCCGCGAGCTGATCCAGCGCGGATCCATCTTCCAGTCCACGTCGGACACCGAGACGATCATCCATCTCGTCGCGACCAGCGGCTATCGCGACCTGCTCGACCGCTTCATCGATGCGCTCAAGCAGATCGAGGGCGCCTATTCGCTGATCTGCATGACGCCCGAGGGGATGATCGCGTGCCGCGACCCGCTGGGGATTCGTCCGCTGGTCATGGGCAAGCTGGGCGACGCCTATATCTTCGCGTCGGAGACGGTCGCGCTCGACGTGGTCGGCGCCGAATATGTCCGCGACGTCGAGCCGGGCGAGCTGGTGATCGTGCAGGACGGCGAGTTGCGCTCGATCCGCCCCTTCACCGCGATCGCGCCGCGCCCGTGCATCTTCGAATGGGTCTATTTCTCGCGCCCCGATTCGATCGCGCAGAACCGGTCGGTCTATGGCGTGCGCAAGGCGATCGGCGCGCAGCTGGCGATCGAATCCGGAATCGACGCCGATCTGGTGGTGCCGGTGCCCGATTCGGGCGTGCCGGCCGCGATCGGCTATGCCCAGCAGTCAGGCATCCCGTTCGAGCTGGGCATCATCCGCTCGCACTATGTCGGCCGCACCTTCATCCAGCCGAGCGCGGAAGTCCGCCGGCTGGGCGTGAAGCTCAAGCACAACGCCAATCGCGACCTGATCCAGGGCAAGCGCATCGTGCTGATCGACGATTCGATCGTGCGCGGCACGACAAGCCTGAAGATCGTCGAAATGATGCGCGAAGCCGGCGCCGCCGAGGTGCATATGCGCATCGCCAGCCCGCCGACGACGCACAGCTGCTTCTACGGCGTCGACACGCCCGAGCGTTCCAAGCTGCTCGCCGCCAAGATGAACGTCGCCGGGATGGCCGAGTTCATCAAGGCCGACAGCCTCGCCTTCGTGTCGATCGACGGCCTGTACCGCGCATTGGGCGAGGCCGAGCGCGCGCAGGTTCTGCCCAGATATTGCGACGCGTGCTTCACCGGCGACTATCCGACCGCGCTGACCGACCATAACGAACAGGCGCTGACCCAGCTCGCGCTGCTCGACGAACCGGCCTGAGACCCATGACCGAACAGACCCTTGCAGGGCGCGTCGCGCTCGTCACCGGCGCGAGCCGCGGAATCGGCGCAGCGACCGCCATCGCGCTCGCTGCGCAGGGCGCGCACGTCGTCCTGACCGCGCGCACCGCGGGCGGCCTCGAGGAAGTCGAGGAGGCGATCTTCGCCGCCGGCGGCACCGCGACGATCGCGCCGATGGACCTGCTCGAGACCGATTCGATCCCGCGCCTCGCCGCCGCGGTGACCGAGCGCTGGGGCAAGCTCGACATCCTCGTGCTCAATGCCGCGGCGCTGGGCACGCTTTCGGCGATCTCCGCCTTCGATCCCAAGGAAGTCGCCAAGACGCTGGCGCTCAACGTCAGCGCGCAGGCCGCGCTGATCGGCGCGTTCGATCCGCTGCTGCGCAAGGCCGATAATGGCCGGGTGATCGGCCTGACCTCAACCGTCGCGCGCAAGCCGCGGGCGTTCTGGGGCCTCTATGGCGCGACCAAGGCGGCGTTCGAGAACCTCGTGCTGAGCTATGGCGAGGAAGTGCGCAACCTGACCAGGGTGCGCGTCGCCCTGCTCAATCCCGGCGCGACCCGCACCAAGATGCGCGCGCGCGCCTATCCCGGCGAGGCGCCGGAGAGCGTCAAGACACCCGAGGTCGTGGCGGAGCGTATCGTCGCGCTGCTGAACGCGGATTTCGACACCGGAGCGTTCGAAACGCTGGACTGATCCGCCGCGGCTATTTGAAAC
>DATIGZ010000217.1:0-3686 GCA_035481255.1 Sphingomonas sp.
CGCGTATCCGCCCGCCAGGATCGTGCTCGCAAGCGCCATCGCAAGGCATGCGCCACGGGCCGGCCGGCGCCGGTCCTGCTGATCGATCGTCATGTCATTCCTCCCCAAAGTTGCGGACTGAAGCCACACGGCAGCTCTCCGGCCCCGCGTCGGCGTCCGCGTTCATCGATGTCGCTTGATCCATTCGGCATGGCGCGTGAGCACCGCCGCCCCCCAGTCGCCATACCAGGCGTAACCGCCGCGCCGCTCCTGCTCGACCTCGGCCAGCGCGTAGCGGATCACCCCGTCGCGCCCGACGAAGATCGGCCGGTCGGTGCCTATCTGATAGTAACGCGCCCAGACCGGCGAAGCGGACGGATCGGTATGGACGATGCGGTCGGCGTCAGTCGTCTCGACCCGGATGCCGGTGATCGCGGTCTTGCGATACCAGGCCACGCCCGCCTCGATCGCCGCCTTCACCTGCGCGTCCGGGCGCTCGATCCGCATCAGCAGCGACAGCACATTGGCGCTCTCACCGCCGCTGATCGCGACCGGTTCGAACGCGCGTGCGCCGCGCGGTTCCAGCGTCTTCTCGTCATATTGCTGTGCCCAGCCGGTCAGCGTGCCGTTGGCGCGGATCTGGGTCTTCAGGATGAAACCGATGCCGCGGTCGAACGCCGCCTGCGCCGCCGCCCGCCGCGCCGCCGGAAGCACGCGGAATTCGGACACCGTCGCGACGTCGTGGAGCAGGTCCATGAGATCGACCATCTCGTCATCGTTGAACGTCGCCTGATGGTCGTAGGCGTTGGTGAAGACCGGCCAGCTGTGCGGAAAACCGCCCGCCGGATATTGCGCGCCAAGGATATAGCCGAGCCCGCGATCGATCGCGGAAAGGTAACGCGGATCCGGCTTCGCCGCATGCGCGCGGGCAAGGAAGCGCATCTCGTTGACGGTCGCCTTGATCAGCGCCGCGCGCTTGCCCCAAGGCCCGGCCTGCGCCGGATCGCCGCGATTGGGTTCGCGCGTGGTGTTCATCAGCGGCCAGCCGCCCGCGGCCGGATCCTGCCACGAGAGGATGTTGCCGGCGATCGTCCGCGCTTCGTCCCCGGCGAACCAGCCGTCCGGTTTCGTCGCCATCGCGGGCCACCATGCGACCGGCCGGTTGGGATTGATGCGGCGCGCGGCATTGGCCGCGGCGATACGCGGAGCTCCGAAATGGCGCGTCATGAACGCGGCCATGGCGGTCAGATCTTCAGGAAGCAGCTTGTGCCCGCCCTTGTGCGTGAACACCGCCAGATCATCCGGCCGTCCGAACAGCCGATAGACCGGGCGGGCAGCGTCGGCGGCTACCTGCTCCCCCTTCCAGTCCGACCAGGTGTCTTCATCGCCATTGACCAGCAGCATCGGGCGTGGCGCGATCAGGGCGAGCAGCATGTGCGCATCGACCGGCAGCCGGGTCACGTTCGCGGCGTAGCTCGCGTAGCGCGGCGCGAACCAGTAATGATAGCGCGTCGGGCTGGCGATATCGGCGATCGTCTCACCGAAATTGCGGCGGCTGATCGCGGCGCGGACGCCGAATTTCGCGCCACCGTCGAAGTCGGGTTCGATGTCGCCATAATAGACGTGGGCGACGGCGAAGCCCTTGTCGATGAACGGCTTTGCGTCGAACCCGGCGAGCAGGGTCGCCTCACGATCGGGCACGCGCGCCTTGGTCCGCACATTCCACGCCATGCCCGTGTCGAGGCCGGGCTCTTCGAACACCAGCGCGTTGGGCGAGAAGCCGATATGCAGCAGGACCGGCACCGGGCCGGTCGCCGCGGCGGGAACGTAGAGGACGACGCGGATCTTCGCCTCGCCGACAACCAGCCGCACCTGCGTGCGCATTGCCAGCCCGCCGAGGCCGCGACCGTCACGCTCGACGGTTTCCACCCGCGGACGGACGGCGGTTGCGGGCGTCTCGCCGAACTGATGCGCGGCGAAGAGTGCGAGCAGCTCGGGACGACGCGCACGCATCCAGCTCGCGGCATCGGGCACGGGGCGGCTGTCGTTCAGCCGCAACGGATCGGGCAGCACATAGTCGCCAGCCTTCGCCTCATCGATATTGGTCGCGGGCGGGGCGGTCTGCGCCTGCACCGGAACGGCAAGCGCGACGGCGCCGGCCATCGCCACGAGCCTCAGGCGGAGCGGCAGGGTTGAACGCATGTCGATCATCGGGCCATCCGAAAAAACGGGCCGGCCGGAGGGAATGCCGCCGGCCCGAGGAGGCGGGAGCTCAGCGCGCGCGGTCCGCGCGACGGCAAGCGCAAACGGGCGACGCAGCATGGGCATGGCGCGCGGCGGCGATCGGCGAAACGCCGGAAAATGCGGACATCTTCTATCCTCTCCATCGATCGCCTGAGGGGCGACTCGGCTTTGTCGTGACCCCGATTGGGACCGGTGTCATGAATAGAAACACGGAGTCCGGATGCAGTCAAGTATGACTGTTTTTATCTGGATAATCGCAATGCAATGCCTTAGAAATGGCAACATCGAGAGGATTTACAGTTCAATATGACTGCCAAAGCTCAGAACCCCGCCGCGGCGCGCGGCACGCAGGCCGAGCGAAGCGCATCGATGCGGCAGCGGCTGATCGATGCCGCGATCGCGTGCCTGTGCCGCGTCGGCTATGCCGCCACCACGACCCAGCTGGTGATGGACGAGGCCGGGGTGAGCCGCGGCGCGATGCTCCACCACTTCCCCACACGCGTGGATCTGGTGATCGCGGTGGGCGAATATGCCGCCTCCGCGCAGAACCGGCATGTCCGCCGCCGTCTCGCCGCGATCCCGGCGGGCATGGACCGCTTCCTCGCGCTGACCGAGGCCACCTGGGAAGCGACCTGCCAGCCGCCCGCGCTGGCGTTGGTCGAGATCATGGTCGCCTCGCGCAGCGACCCGGCGCTTCAGGAGCGTTTTCCGCAAGTGATCGAGGCGCTGGAGGCCCAGCAGCTCGATGACGTGTGGGCCATGGCGCAGGAGATGGGCATCGCCGACCGCGACGCGATCGAGCGGATGGTGCGGTTGCACCGCGCGGCGATGCGCGGACTCGCGCTCGAAGGGGTGTTCAAGCGTGACATGCCCAGCGCCGGCGCGGCGATGGACTTGCTCGAATGGTACAAGCGCCTCCTCACCGGAGCGCTGCTCACCGGCACTCAGCCACGCTTCACGCCGCCTGCCTAGCGCGCGGCGATCGCATCAGGGGAGAGGATCGATGTTTCAGGGATTCCGCGCGGCCGCCGCGCTGCTTTCGATCGCGTCATGGTCACTGATGGCGCAGGCACAGCCCATCGCACCGGCCGCCGCTCCGCAACTATTCCCCGCCGATGGCGCGCGCGGCGTGAATCCCGACACCCACCTGATCCTGACCTTCGCCGAGGCACCGAAGGTGGGCACCAGCGGCATGATCCGGGTCTATGATGCCGGAGACGGCGCGCTGGTCGACACGCTCGACTTGTCGATCCCCGCCTCGCCCAACCCCACCGGCCGCGTGGTAAGCGCCGACGGCAGCACCAAGGCGCCCAAGCCACCCGCGCCGGCCGGCCCGGAGAACCCCGGCTATCAGGCCGACAAGCTCGGCGGCGCGTGGTTCCACTTCTTCCCCGTCATCGTTCGCGGAAACACCGCCACGATCAACCTGCATAGCGGAGTGCTGCGCTACGGCCGCCGCTACC
>DATIGZ010000218.1:0-3220 GCA_035481255.1 Sphingomonas sp.
TTCACCAGCTTGATGAAGGCATCCCCCAACGGCTTGAGACCAGCCCCCGCCTCCGGCCACACATAGCCGATCGCCACACCGCACGCGATCGCCACCAGCACCTGCACGTACAGCTGACCGTACCACGCCACACGACGCGGCGGTTCCGTTGCGTAGTCGAGTGCAATCGCCATTCAGTCCCTCACCGGTTTCCGCGCTTATGCGGCGCGTTCGGCATGAGGGCCAGCGCTTCGTGCGGGTCAGCGCCCGCCGCCGCGGATCATCCCCGCGACATAGCTGGTCATCATCGCGTCGCGCGCGGGCGATGACGGGCCGAGCACCCCGCGAGCATGGAGGGGCAAATGCGCCGCCGCATCGCGCGCATCCTCACCGAAGACATAATGGTCGAACCACACGCGCCAAGCCTGCCGCTCGGCGTCGGGCAGATCGCGGATCGAATGGAGCGCCAGCATCAGCGCGGCGAAGGGGAAACGGTCCTCGCGCTGGCCGAACCAGTAGTTGACCAGCACGTTGAGCGCGCCGTCCGCCCGGACGTGGTGCCACCACATCGGCGGGATGTAGATCGCGTCTCCCAGGCCAAGCTCGGCCACCTGCGCATGGCGCTGCGCCTCGGCGAAGCGCGGGAAGCGCGCGAGATCGGGGTGGCCGGGATCGACCATGCTGGTCGGCTGTCCTGCCACGGTCCGCTCGACCGGGCCGACATAGAGGTTGGCGATCTGGTCGGGCGGGAACAGGGTGAAGCGCCGCCGCCCCGCGACCACCACCGCGACGTTCGCCGCCATGTCGTAGTGCGGCGCGATGCGGCTGGCGTTACCCACCCAGATGCGCGGATCGACGCCCTGTGTATCGACCGGCAACGGATTTTCGGCCGCGAAGCCCGCGACGCTTTCGGGCGTCGGCGTCGACCCGGCGTAGAGGCCCGGCGCACCGGGCTGCCCGCGCGTCGCCAGCAGCCGATCGAGCAGCGCGCTCATCGGCATCTTCTCGGTCCCGAAATTGAGGCCGCGCATCGCATCGTCGTAGAAATAGCGGCCGCCAATCTCCGGCGGCGCGACCAGCACCGTCAACGGACGGCCATTGTCGCGCGCCGAAAGATATGCCGCGATCGCCTCATCGCCCGCCCATGCCGCTGCGACCGCCGGCCAGCCGGCCGCGAGGCCGCGAATTACGACCGGCCGGTCCGCCGCGGCAATGGCGGCGGCGATACCGGCATGATCGCCGCCTTCCAGTTCCTGCATGCGTGAACCTCAGCGCGCCGGTTCGACCCGAACCGTCCGGCTGGCGCGCCTGCCGTCGGCCGAGCGGCTGCGGACCTCGACCGTGCCCGTTACCGCCACCGGCCCGGCATAGCGCGTCCACGCGCCGCCGTCCGTGCGATATTCGATCGCCGTACCCGGGAAGACACTGTTCGCCTCAAGCTTGCCGCCTGCGATACGCGCACCCGGAGGCGAGACGCGATAGGCGATCCCGGCGCGTTCGAGCAGCGGGAACTGCGCCGACACACGCCCGGCGAAATTCTGCCACTCGGCGCTCAGCTTCGCCTGATCGACACGCGGATCCCGCCACTGGTAGCTCACCCCCGGCTGATAGGCCGGCGCCCAGGTCGCGGGAGTCCAGGCCCGCTCGGCGAGCGCGAGCAGGCGCGGGAACAGCATATATTCGACATTGGCGTCGGTGCGGATCGTCTCGCTCCACAGCTGCGCCTGGATACCGACGATGCCGCGGCCCGCCTCGCGCACCGGCTTGTCCTCGATCGACTTTTCCTGCGCCTGAATGTTGCGCACCAGCGCCGCATTGGCCGGGAGATTGTCGGTCATGAAGCCGAACACCTGATAGGGATCGACCCCACGCGACGCCCAGTCATAGCCGCCCTCGTCCGGATGCGGGGCATAGGGCATGTCGAAATAGCCGAGATCGGGGATCGACAGCACCACGTTCCAGCCGCGGTTGAGCTGGTCATGCGCCTCGCGGATCGCGCCGCTGTGAAGCACGCCCCAGATGTTGGTCTGGACGTCCTTCGGCATCTTCGCCGCGTCGGTATGGCCCATGCCGTCGCTCCACCCGCCGGTGCGGATGCCCTTGGCGGCGACGTTGGCGGTCACCTTCTCGATGAAGCGCGAGGTCAGTTTGGTGGCGTCGCCGCCATTTTCCGCGATCATCGTCGCGCAGGCGGGCGACTTGACCCAGGCGCCCGCAGTCTCGTCGGCGCCGAGGTGGAAGGTCTTGAGCGGCACGCCGGCCTGACGGTGCATGTCCGCAAGCGCATCGACCACCGTGTCCATGAAGCGATAGGTCGACGACAGGCAGACGTTGAGCGTGTTGTCGTCATAATGCTGGACGCTGCGATATTTGGTCTGGTCCGCCGGATCGATCAGGCGATAGGCTTCCGCCTCCGCCTGCTTGCCTTCAGCCGCGAGGCGACGGTAGCGCGCCTCCATCGCGGTCACCGCCGCGCGCGAATGGCCCGGCGTGTCGATCGACGGGATCACCTCGATTCCGCGCGCCGCCGCTTCCTTGACGATGGTCACATAGTCGGCCGTCGTCAGATAGCCGTTGACGTCGCTGGTCCCGTCCGGTCCGGCGCCGAGCTGGGGCAGCAGACAGCTATTCTCCTCGGGATCGTGGCAGCGCTTGCCCCCGATCTGCGCGAGCTCGGACAGCGCCGGAATCTCGATCCGCCAGCCCTCATCCTCAGCGAGGTGGAGGTGCAGCTTGTTGAGCTTGAACGCCGCCATGGCGTCGACCAGTTTCAATATCTCGGCGCGGTCGTGGAAGTTGCGGCCGACGTCGAGATGCAGCCCGCGAAAGCCGTAGCGCGGCGCATCCTCGACCCGCAGCGGCTTCATCGTCCCCTTCTCGAACGCCGCCTGCTGAGCCAGCGAGCGCAGTGCGTGGCTCGCGCCGACGGCATCGGCGGCGGTGACGGTGATGCCCGCCGGCTTGACGTCGAGCACATAGCCTTCCGCCGCCAGTTTCGCCGCGGGGTCGATGCGGACGGACAGGGGCAGCTTGCCGCTCTCCCCGACGCCGGCGCGGGCAAGCGCGGCCAGGGCGGGTGCTACCGACTCCCGGTTCAGGCCCGCCAGGGTCACCGCGACGCCGCCGCGCAGATCGACGATACCGCTGCCCTGAACCGCCAGTACCGGCTTGGGCAGGATCACCACGCCCGATGCGGCGGGCGCGGTCCGCTGCGCCTGAAGGTCGAAGGCACGCTCGGCGG
>DATIGZ010000219.1:0-13759 GCA_035481255.1 Sphingomonas sp.
GTCGTATCCGGCGCGCGCGAGCAGGTGGACGGCAAGGATATCCGCCTGCATCTCGGCCTGGCGGAACAGCCCGACATTATTGCCGAAACCGGACAGCAAACCGAACTGAGCCCCGACCGCATCCAGCCTTACGGCGTGGCGAAGGATATTGTGCGACAGCTCATGCGCGAGCAGCGCGGGGAGCAGATCGGCGGGGGTGTCGGTCAGATATTTCGAGGTGATCTGCACGAACGCCCCGTTGGCGCGCGCGTCGAAATTGTCGGCGATGCGGAGTTCGTAGCGGGTGCGGCAGGCCGGGACGGGCTTGAGTAGCAACCTCAGCCGCTCGCCTACGCGAATCACCGTCACCTCGACCGGCTTGTCAGGCGGAAGCGCGGCGATCGCGTCATGCAGCGCGACATACTGCGCGGTCGACGCCGCATCGGTCGGGTCCGTTGGGACGACCACCCCGCCAATCGCTGCAACCGTATCGTCCTGCCTCACCCCCGCGCGATCGGCCGGACTGCCGGGGACGACGCCCTCCACCGCGACATTGCCGGCAAAGCCGAAATGCGCGCGGACGCGGGCGCGCTGATCGGGGGGATATTGCGCGAGCGTGTGGAGCTGAATGCCCAGCCCCGGCTCGCGCAGGTCGCATAGTTCGGCGGCGCCGACGCTCAGCCGATAGCCGATCGAAGCGAGGCGCATATCGGCGGCGCGCAGATTTTCGAGCCCCGGATCTGCCTGCGCGGAGACCGGGATGGCGGCAGCCAGAAGCGCGGAGAAGGCAACGCAACGCAAACGTTCGAACAGGCGTTTCATACGGTCCCTATTGGACGATCGCGGTTGCCAGGAAAAGCAAACAGAGGCTATCGCGAACCCCCAGAACGAACCGATCGCCATGCTTCGCCACCTATTCTCCAAATTCGCCAAAGCGCCCACCGAATTGCCATGCGCGATCGGCACGATCCCGGACGGGGTACGTGTCTATGCCGTTGGCGACATTCACGGCCGGCTCGACCTGCTCGACGACCTGCTTGAGCGGATGGACGCGGACAATGCCAGCCGCGGTCCGGCCGACACGATGGTCATCTTCCTTGGCGACCTGATCGATCGCGGCCCCAGTTCGGCGCAGGTCGTCCAGCGGCTGATGGAGCTGGGCGGCGGATCGGACCGGATCCGCTTCCTGCTCGGCAATCACGAAGAGGTGTTCCTGAAATCGCTGCGGGGCGAGGCCAAGGCGCTGCCCTTCTTCGTCAGGATCGGCGGCAAGCCCACCATTCTTAGCTATGGCATCGGCGAGGCAGAATACAGCGCCGCCGACTATCCCGAACTGCTGGAGATGCTGCGCGCGCGCGTGCCGCAGGCGCATGTCGACTTCCTCTCGGCGTTCGAGGACATGATTCTCGTCGGCGACTATGCCTTTGTCCAAGCCGGGGTGCGCCCGGGCGTGCCGCTCGACCGGCAGGAACCGGGCAACCTGCGCTGGATTCGCGAGGAATTCCTGAACCACGACGCGCCGTTCGAGAAGATCGTGGTGCACGGCCACACCATTTCGGACGAAGTCGAGGAACGCGGCTGCCGAATCGGCATCGACACCGGCGCCTATGCCAGCGGACGCCTGACCGCGATGGGCTTTGAAGGGGCCGAACGATGGGTCCTTCAGACGAGTGGTTCGGTAGGCCGCCGTTAACGACTCGTCGTTTATGTGCGCTGCGGTATAGTAGCGGAAATCCGGGCGGTTTCAGATGGATGCGGCCACCGGAACCAATGCTCCGAACGAGTGTTGTGTTGGCGCAACGGTCAGCCAGGGTATTGGGGTTGTTGCAGGTTATCGGTTGCAGGGGCGCCCCGGTTATGCCAGAAGGCGTCGGCAAGAAACTCTGAGATACGAAAAAAGGGAGTATATTCATGCGATTGGCGAAGATGATGATGGCCGCAGCGGCCGTTTCGCTTGCAGTGTCGCCGGCGGTCGCTTCGACTGCCGCTTCGAAGCTGTCGCTCTCGTCGGCTGACGCGGTGCGCGCTTCGACTGCCACTGGCAAGTCGAACCAGGATGCCGGCGGCTTCCTGATCCCGCTGCTCGCGGTGGTTGCGGTGATCGGCGGCGTGCTCGTCCTCGTCGACGAAGACGATACGCCCGACAGCCCGTAAGCCTCGGCAGACGGTTAGGTTACAAAGGGGTGGCGACCATGGTCGCCGCCCCTTTTTGCATGCGCTCTCCGTCCCGGCACTGAAGCGACCGGCTACGACGCAAACGAATCCCACTTCGTCCACCGGCACTCCGGAGGGCGGTCTTAGCGCCTTGCCGCGATAGGGAGGGGTTGCTAGGGCCAAAGCCGAATTCGGCCAGTTTTGGCCATTTTTTTTGGAGGTCGCGTGAAGACAGCGTTGGTTTGCGGAGCCGGTGGATTCATCGGCAGCCATCTCGTCAAGCGACTGAAGCGCGAGGGCTATTGGGTTCGCGGCGTCGATCTCAAATTTCCCGAGTTCGGCGAGACCGAGGCCGACGACTTCCTGATCGGCGACCTGCGCGATCAGTCGGTGTGCGACCGCGTGATCGACCGCAAGTTCGACGAGATCTATCAGCTCGCGGCCGACATGGGCGGCGCCGGCTATATCTTCACCGGCGAGCATGATGCCGACATCATGCACAACAGCGCGACGATCAACCTCAACGTCGCCGACCGCGCGCACAAGCGGAACAACAACCGCGTCTTCTACTCCTCGTCCGCCTGCATGTACCCCGCGTACAATCAGGAGGATCCGGACAATCCCAACTGCGCCGAAAGCTCGGCCTATCCCGCCGCGCCAGACAGCGAATATGGCTGGGAGAAGCTGTTCTCCGAGCGCCTGTTCCTCGCCTACAACCGCAACCACGGGATGAACAACCGCGTCGCGCGCTACCACAATATCTTCGGCCCCGAGGGGACGTGGACCGGCGGCAAGGAAAAGGCGCCGGCGGCGATCTGCCGCAAGGTGGCGATGGCCAAGAGCGGCGACACGATCGAGATCTGGGGTGACGGCCTGCAGACCCGCTCGTTCCTGTTCATCGACGAGTGCGTCGAGGGGACGATCCGTCTGACGCGCTCGAACTTCGAGGGTCCGGTGAACATCGGATCGGACGAGATGGTAACGATCAACGGTCTGGTCGATCTGGTCGCCGACATCTCCGGCAAGACGATCATCAAGAACAACATCCCCGGCCCGACCGGCGTGCGTGGCCGCAACAGCGACAACCGCCTGATCGAGCAGGAGCTGGGCTGGCGGCCGAGCCAGACGCTCAAGGCGGGGCTTGAGAAGACCTATGCCTGGATCGAGGCGCAGACCCGCCGCAACGCGGCGTGACCTGCAAATGATCCGCGCGCCCGCCCTTCCCGCCCCCGGGGCCTGAAGGGTGGGCGCGCCCTACGCGCTCGTCGGCAAGCGAGTCGCGGTCGCGGGACACCGCGGCATGGTCGGCGGCGCGATCGTCCGGCGGCTCGAACCCGAACAATGCGAAATCCTGCCGCTGGGGCGCGCCGAGGCCGATCTGCGCGATCAGGCGGCGGTGGACCGGTGGTTCGCGTCGGAACGGCCGCAGGCGGTGTTCCTGACCGCGGCGAAGGTCGGCGGCATCCTCGCCAACGACAGCTATCCCGCCGACTTCCTCTACGACAATCTCATGATCGCGGCGAACGTGATCCACGCCGCGCATCGTCATGGCGTGGAGAAGCTGCTGTTCCTGGGGTCGAGCTGCATCTACCCCAAGTTCGCCGACCAGCCGATCCGCGAGGACGCGCTGCTCACCGGCCCGCTCGAACCGACCAACGAATGGTATGCGATTGCGAAGATCGCAGGAATCAAGCTGTGTCAGGCTTACCGTAAACAGCATGGCGCCGATTTCATCGCGGCGATGCCGACCAATCTGTACGGGCCGGGCGACAATTACGACCTCAACTCAAGCCATGTCCTGCCCGCGCTGTTGCGCAAGGCACACCGGATCAGGACCGGCGCGGCCGGGACTCTGCCGATGTGGGGCACCGGCGCGCCGCGCCGCGAGTTCATGCACGCCGACGACTGCGCCGACGCCTGCGTCTTTCTGATGAAGGCCTGGTCGGGCGCGGAGCATGTCAATGTCGGGACCGGCGAAGATATGCCGATCCTCGATCTCGCCCGGCTGGTCTGTGAAGTCGTGGGGGTCGAGCCGCGGATCGAGCACGACCTGACCAAGCCCGACGGCACTCCGCGCAAGCTGATGGACGTGACCAGACTGCGCTCTCTGGGCTGGACCGCATCAATCCCGCTGGAACAGGGCATCCGGCAGACCTACGCCGACCTGCTCGCCAGCGGCAGGCTCGACGAAAGCGCTTAGGCGGCGGACGGCGTACCCCGCCGCCCGCTCACGTCGCATCACTTCCAGGCGGTGATGTACGCGTAGGAGGTGTACCAGGACCATTCGTTCTTCGCGGCCACCGCGGAGATCGCGTCCTCGATCTGCTTCACCACCGGAAGCTTGTCGTAATAATAATGGCCGTAGAATTCCTGGATCTCGACCTTGCCGTAACCGATCTCGGCGAACTTGCGGCGCATCCCCTCGGTGTCGCCCTTGCACATCGAGTAGTAGGCCGGGAACTTCGGCGAGATTTCCTTGCGGATCGGGAAGAAGGTGGTCAGCAGCTTGCGGCCGAGCGTCTCCGGCAGCAGCCGGTTGACGATGAAGGGCGAAGCCCACAGCGTCGGGATCAGGTGGAACGCGACGCCGCCGGGCTTGAGCACCTTGTGGACGTTGCGGTGCATCGCATAGCCGTCACGAACATGCTCGGCGAGGAAGCGCGAGAAGACGACGTCGTACATCCCCTCGAAGTTCGAGACGTCGCCCGACACATCGAAACAGGCCTTGCGATATTCTGGCGGGGCCACCGCCAGCTCGTCCGCGCTGATGTCGTTGACCGTGTAGCTGTTCAGCCGCACCGGCATGTCGTCGAGCGAGAAGGACGGCCGACGGCCACCCCCCAGCTCGAGCAGGTCACCGCCTTCATAACCGGCGACGACACCGCGCAGGGCCTCCGGATAGCCATCGATCGCGGTCGACCAGAGCTTCGAATGTTCGATCTTCATGCAGAGCCTTCCAAGGGTCCCCCCGGACCCCCATGCGAATAGTTAGTTGGCAAGCCGTACAAAGGATGCGGGACCAAAGATCGCCTCGATCCCGTTCGGTGACGTGCCCGCCGCCGCTAGTAAGCGCAGCGTGATCGCGCCGCAACCGGCTGGAATCGCAATCACGTCGTCGATCGTGTTACCTTCGGCCAGCAACGGCGCAGATTTGCTCCACACGATATTGTCGCCCCGGCTGCCGCCGCAACGCAATTCCCATTGCACGGATGCGCCCTCTGCGGCCGCGGCCGTGCGCTGGATCGCGCGGAACCGGTAGCGGCCGGGCTGGGCGTAGATGATCTTGCGGGCAACCGCGCCGGTGGCCGAACCTTCCATCGTCGCGTGGAGGCGGATTGCCTCCCCCGTCTCGTCGCGCAGGAAGGCGCCGGAGATCCCCGGGCTGTTGAACAGCTCCCAGGTTAGGGGTGCGAATCGCGTTTCGGTGGTCGCTCCGGTAAAACCGGTATCGGCGAGGATCGCGGGGTTGGCGCCGTCGAGCGAGCGATAGTAGCGCGCGGCGTCGGCAAAGGCGCCGGCCTCGACCAGCCGCTTGAGCAACTCCGCCTCGAGCGCGGCATAGACCTCTTCGCGCGGCAACCCGCCCGATTGCCGCAGGAATTCCGCGATCGACCGGGGCTTACCGCTGTTGCGCACCGCGAAACGGGCGAAATCGCCCAGCCACGGCGCCGGCTCACGCACATAGCGCGCAAAGGCGGGCCACAGCGTGGGATCCTCGACCGCGGCGGTGAGCACCGGGAAGAGCAGCTGCTGGCTTCCGGGACGGGTACGCAGCGCATGATCGTAATGGCCGAGCGCGCCGGCGACGTCGCCCCGCGACACCGCCTCCTCGATCATCCAGAACTGGGTGGGAAGGTCGCGCCGTGTCAGCCGGTTGGCGGCGGTCATGGCCGGCCGGCCGGCCGCGAATCCGCCCTTCACCGACGCGCTGAGGCCAATCAGCCGCAGCGCGACCGGGTTGAGCGCCTGCCGCTTCAAGCTTTCGCGCGCCAGCCGAAGCGTCTCGGCGTCCGCGGTGGCGGACGTCCCCTGCTCGGCGATACGCCGGTCGGCCAGCGCCGCCAGCGCGACCGCGTCGTCCGGCGTGAAGCGCAGCGCGGTGTCCGGGCTGCGCCGGTGCGCGACGTTGGTCATCGCGCCGGCGAAGCTGAACCAGCCGAGCGCGAGCGCGACGCCCCCGGCGACGGCGCCGCGAACAACGGTGCCCGGCGTGAGCGGCGAAGAGCCAGGCGAACGCGGCATCAGCGCGTCGCCGACGAATCCTCGGCATCGCGGCCATAACCATAGCCGTAGCCATAGCCATAGCCGTAGCCGAGCACGGTCTCACGCTTCATCTTGGTCAGCACGCCACCGAACAGGCGCGCCTGCGATGCGCGCAGACGATCGATCGACGCGGCGACAGCGCGGAACGGAACCCCGCCGGCCTCGACGACATAGACCACACCCTCGGTCGCGCGCGCCAGCAGCGGCGAATCGGCCAGACCCAGGATCGGCGGCGCATCGATCACGATATGGTCGAAATCGGTGCCGAGATGGGCGATCAGCTGCGCCACGCGATCGCTGCTGAGCAGCTCGGCGGCGTTGGGCGGAATCGGCCCGGCGGTCATCACGCTCAGCCCCGGATACGAGGTCGGCTGAACCAGACGGCGCCAGTCGTCCTCGCCCGCCAGATAGTTGCTGAGCCCCTTTTCGTGGGTGATGTCGAAGAAGTGATGGACCGACGGCGAACGCATATCGGCGTCGATCAGCAACACGCGGCGGCCGGTGCGTGCCAGCACCATCGCGAGCGCGAAGCTGGTCGTGCTCTTGCCTTCGCGCGGGCGGGTCGACGTGACCATGAACGATCGCGGCACGCCGTGATCGGTCGAGAAGGCCAGGTTCGAGCGCACCGTGAGATAGGCTTCGGACGCCGGCGATTTGGGATCGAGGACGAGGTCGGAAACATCGCCTTCCTCCAGCATCGGCACCGAGCCGAGCAGCGACAGCCCGAGCTTGTTGACGTCGCCCGGAGTACGCAGCCCTTCGTCGATCTGTTCGAGCGCGAACACCACGACACCCGCCAGCACCATGCCGATCAGGATCGCGAACGCGACATTGAGCGGCAGGTTGGGCGACGAGGGGCCGCCGGGCGCACGCGCCGGATCGACCACCGCGATGTTGTTCGCGCCGACGCTGGCGACGCCGATTTCCTTGTAGCGCTGCAGCAGGCCTTCATAGAGCTGGCGGTTGGTGTCCACCTCGCGCTGAAGGTTGTTATAGTGGATGCCCGCCTGCTGCTGGCCGGCGAGCTGCTTGGTCAGATCCTCGACCCGTCCGCGCAACGTCGCCTCGCGCTGGATCGCGCTCTGATAGTCGGAGGACACGC
This sequence comes from Sphingomonas sp., assembly GCA_035481255.1. Taxonomy (GTDB): domain Bacteria; phylum Pseudomonadota; class Alphaproteobacteria; order Sphingomonadales; family Sphingomonadaceae; genus Sphingomonas. Next base: position 7,499 of record DATIGZ010000219.1, read on the forward strand.
CGCCGCGCGCGCGCGATTCCTCGCGGCCGATCGCGGCGTCGAGCGCCTTGACCTGCTCGCGCAGCGCCTGCGCGGCCGGATAGCCCGGCTCATACTGCACCATCAGCCGGGCATATTCCGCCTGCACCTCGGCGCGGCGCGCACGCAGCGCGGCGACCGCGCCGACATTGGTCTCCGCGGCGCCGGCGCCACTGCGCGCGCGCGCTTCCGCGGCGGCACGGTCAGCGGTCGCCTGAGCGAGCGCGCGGTTGAGCGTTTCGAGATCGTCGGCGACCAGCGTGCGGTTCACCGTGGTGCGGCCGTTCTGATCCTCGGTCTTGGCGAGCGCGACGATATTGTTCTGCGCCGCATAGTCGACCAGCTCGCGCTCCGACTGCTGAAGCCGGGTGCGCATCTCGTTCAACCGGCGCTCAAGGAACTGGCGCGCGTCAGCGGACGAGGCGAAGCGGCGGTCGATCGAGTCCGCGATGAACTGCTCGGCCCAGGCGTTGGCGATCTTGGCCGAGATCGCAGGCGATGCGCTGGTGTAGCGGACATCGACCAGCGACGAACGCGGGATCGGGGCGATCACGACGTTGCCCTGAAGCACGCCGGTGGCCATCGCCTGCAGCTTTTCACGCTGCGACGCGCTGCGCACGCTGCCGGCCGGGCGCTCGAGCCCGACTTCGGACAGGTCGATGCCGTGCGCCTTGAAGAAGGCCTCGTCGTCGGCAAGCTTGAGGGTGCGCGCCACGCGCTCGGCGACCGAACGGGCCGCCAGAAGCGTGTATTGGGTCTGATAGAATTCCTGATCGAAGCGGTTGCCCGTGGGGCTCTGAACACCCTCGATATTGGTGATCCGCTTTTCCTCGCGGCTGATCTCCATGCGGGTGGCGGCGGTGTATTTCGGGGTCATCATCAGCGTGATGATCAAACCCGCCAGGCCGCTGAGCACCACGATGCCAAGGATGATCCAGCGCCACCGCGCCAGAATGCGCCAATATTCGAGCAGGACCGGCGCGCCATAGGCGTTGCCGCCGGCCGGCGCCGCGTTGGGGACAAGCGGTTCCTCGGCAATCGCGACGGCGGGGGTGGAATAGTTCATACGATCGGGTCTCTGTCGAATGAGTGGCGCGTCAGCGAAGCAGCACGAGCAGCGGCGTCGTGATCAGCGACGAACCCGCGATCACGTCCTTGAAGATGCGGCGGGCCTGCGAATCGCCCACCACGATGATGTCGTTGGCGTAGATTTCGGGGTCCTGATAGGCGCCCTGACGGATCGCGCGCAGATCGTACAACGCGGCCATCTTCTGCCCGTTGACGGTGCGGAACACGACGACATGGCTCTGCCGCGCGAATTCGCCCAGCCCCTTGGCGGTCGCGATCGCGCGCATCAGCGTCATCTTGCCGATCACCGGATAGAGGCCCGGCTCGCGCACTTCGCCGTCGACGGTCACCACCTGGCTGACCGTCTGCTCAAGGTTCACGGTTACCTGCGGGTCCCGGATATACTGGTTGCGCAGCTTCGCCGCGACCAGCTCGGCGACCTCGTTCGGCGACTTGCCCGCGACCTCGATCGTCCCGGCCAGCGGGAAGGCGAGCCGGCCCGAGGCGTCGACCTGAACAATCCGCTCGCGCAAATCGGGGATACCGAACACGTCGATCCGCAGCTTGTCGTAGGGACCGACCAGATACTGGCGCGTGACCTGAGCGACATCGGCCTGACCCGGAGCGGGCAGCACGTTGCCCGACACGACCTGAACGTCCGGCGAGCCGCCAAGCGCCTTCGGCCCTGAGCATCCAGCGACCGCGATCAACAGCGCGGGGGCAATGATCTTGAGATTCATCGGCTTCCTTACACTAGCCTGTCCGGAAGCGGTGGGCATCCGCCCGCCGCGGCACAATTTCTTCACGCCGCGCTACTCCCCTTTTGCGCCGCCGGTGCCGCCATCCACACGGCCGCGAGGGCCAGAAGGCACGCGACCGCCGGAACACGGACGGGATAATCGACGATGCTGGCAAGGCCAAGCAGTAAGATGATCACCGCCCCTGCCAGGGCGAGGCCGACGCCCCCGCCATTGCCGCGCTGCATGCGCACCAAACGGAGGCTGCGAAGCGTCCATCCGGCGATCGCGGCGAGCGCGAGCAGCACACCGGGAAGCCCGGTTTCGAGCAGCCATTCCAGCCAGTCGTTATGGGCGTGATTGAGATAGCTCGGCTTGAGCAGTTCGCGCGGCTCGCCGGCGTAGAAGACATCGACGAATGACCCGACACCCGATCCGATCGGGAAATATTGCCTGACCATCTCGAAAATCGGGCCCCAGGCACTGAACCGGAGCTCCTCGCTCTCATCGGTCGCGACCAGTCGGTCGAGCGCTTCGGCGCGGGCGAAGTAGATCGCGAAGGCGACGATCAGCATCAGCGCCAGCGCGGCGATGCCGAGCATCAGCAGGCGGCGCTTGCGCAAAGATCCGGGGTTGCGCTTGTCCCAGCGATAGATCAGCGGCACCGACGCGATCGCCACCGCCGCGAGCAGCAGCCCCGAGCGCGAGCCGGAGAGCAACAGGAGCAACAGCCCGACCGCGCCGACCACGCCGGCCAGCCACAGCGCGAGCGAGCCCGGCCGCGTCGCGCCTTCGGGTGCGGCGGCGAGCACCAGCAGCGGCAGCGCGCAGCACAGCACCACCGCGAAGTGGTTGCGGTTGGCGAACAGGCCGGTCGGCACGTCGAGACTGCTGATGCGATAGACGTAGAGCAGCTTGTTGAACCCGCCCGCGACCTGAACCGCGCCGACGGCGACGCTCACCAGAATGAGCAGCAGCACCGCGATCATCACCCGGTGCTGCTGCTGCCGGTCGCAGCGGATCGCGAGCAGCATCGCGGCTGCGGGGATCATCAGCGCGAACAGGGCGTTCCAGCCGCGCCACGGCGCCAGCGCGATCGGGCGCCACGGCTGCTCGATCCCGCCCGCGCGTCCGGCCTCCGCCGCCAGCTCACGGCCGGGCAGCGCGGTCCAGATCGAGGGCGGCAGCGGAATCAGATGGAGCAGCGTCAGAAGCACCAGCGCGCCGAGGCCAATCAGCGGCCAGCGATAATGGCGCAGCGTCTCGCCGCTCGCGAGGAACAGCCCGATGCCGAGGCAAATGGCGGCGACGGGGCGCAGCACGGCGAGCCCGATCACATCGTCCCGCGCACTCCCGCCGAACAGAAAAGCAGCCGCGACCAGCACGATCAGCGCCCAGAAGGCGGTGGTGCTGCGCGGCGTCGAAGCGATCGGCCCCATCCCCATGGCTTACTTCAATAAACCCTTGGCACGCATTTCGTCGAGCGAAGCTTCATACGCGCTCGACCGAGCGCCCGTTGCGCGCGCCCATTCGACGAATTTCGCGATGCCGCGTTCGAAATCATAGGCCGGACGAAAGCCCAGCAGCGCTTCGATCCGGGTCATGTCGGCATAATTGTGCCGGATATCACCGATGCGGAAATTGCCGGTGACGGTGATCGGCACATCGGCATCGATCAGCCGCTTGAGCGTCTGCGCCACCGTCATCACGCTGACCGGCACGCCGGTGCCGACGTTGAAGATCTGGTTGGCGGCAGCCGGATGCTCGACGCCAAGGACGGTCGCCTCCACCACATCGTCGACGAACACGAAGTCGCGGCTTTCGGTGCCGTCCTCGAAGATGTTGATCGGCTTGCCCTGCATCATCAGGTTCGAGAAGATCGAGAGGATGCCGGTATAGGGGTTGCTGAGCGACTGGCCCGGCCCGAACACATTCTGGTAACGGAAGGCGACGCCCTCGATCCCCAGCGACGGGCAAACGGTCATCACCAGCTGCTCCTGCACCTGCTTGGTAATGCCGTAGACCGAGGAAGGGTGAATCTTGGAATCCTCGTCAGTCGCGACCAGCTCGAGTGGCGTGGTGGCACCGGGATATTTCACCGCGAAGTCGCCCGCGCTCATATCCGCCGCATCGCGCGCGCCGGGGTAGACGTCGCCGAGCTCGGCCGAGCGGTAGCGACCCTCACCATAGATCGAGCGCGACGATGCGACGACGATGCGCTTCACCGAGTGCGGCGCATTGGCGAGGATGTCGAGCATCAACGCGGTGCCGCCGACATTGACCGCGCTGTAATGCTCGATCTGATACATCGACTGGCCGGTGCCGGTCTCCGCGGCGAGGTGAACCACCGCCTCCTGCCCCGCCAGCACCTGTTCCATCGCCGCGCGGTCCGTGACCGTGCCGCGGACGAAGCGCACCTTGTCGCGGATCGACGCGAACAGCGGCGAGGCGTCGGGATCATCGCCATGAATCTGTGGCGAGAGCGTGTCGAGCACGGTGACGTCATGACCCCGCTCGATCAGGCGGAGGGCAAGGCGCGAGCCGATGAAGCCGGCACCGCCGGTGATCAGGATGTTCATCGCGATTCCTTCAGGCCTGCGAGGGACGGATGCGCAGCACGGCCTGCAAGACGTGCCAGAGGAACAGAAGTTTCATCGGCACGCGATTAATCAGCTCCGGCCGCTGAACCAGACGGGCGAGCCACGCCAGCTTGAGCTTGAACCAGATCGGCGCGAGCGGCTTGCGGTTGCCCGAATACCAATCGAACACCGCGCCGATCGCCACGGTGAGCTTGGCGTCGAGCTTGTCGGCGTGGCGATAGGCCCATTTTTCCTGCTTGGGCGCGGTCATGCCGATGAACAGGATATCGGGCTTGAAGGCGTTCACCGCCGCGACCATCGCCGCATTCTCCTCGGCGGTGAATTCGGGCTTGAACGGCGGCGACAGACCGTCGCAGACGATATTCGGATAGCGCGTCGCGGTCACTTCCTTCATCTTCTCGACCGTCGCCGGCGCCGCCCCGAGGAAGAAGGCGCGCCCGCCGCGCTCCTCAAGCCGCTCCATGAAGTGATCGAAGATGAACGGCCCCTGGTTGGCCTTGATCGTCTCGCCGCGTGTCAGCAGGCTTCCCAGCTGAAAATAAACGCCGTCGAGCATCAGATAGTCGGAATTGGCCAGCGCTTCGCGCGTCGACGGATCATTGACCGCGACGCCGTAGACGTCGGGGTTGATCGTGTTGATCGTGCGGCAGCCGTCCCCGTCGATCGGGATGGTCCCAAGATCCTGATTGAAGACGTTGTAGCCGAATACGTTGACCGTTTCAGCCCGCTCGCTGCGCGCCATGTTCACCATCCCCTAGCGTGTGCTTCGCGTGGCGCCCGCCTTAGTTGCTGCACCTGCGAATGGCAACATGGCCTAGCCCAGCAGCTGCCGTACCCAGTTGGAAAGGCTATATTCCCCGAACGTTCGCGGATCGCGCAGCGGCTCGCCCAGAAACGCCTTCACCGGCGCGAAATCGAGCTGCTCGAGCAGCAGGATGCGGTCGGAAGAATAAAAGGGTTCGCGCGCGATTTGCGGGTTGGTGGCGATAATCTTCATCCCCGCCGCCAGATTCTCGAACACGCGCATGGTGAGGCCGCTCTGCTGCTGGCTCGCGAAGTCGAACACGCCCACCGAGCCGCGCATCATGTCGAGGATGCCGTCGGTGCCGATCGAACGGAGCGTCATACCGGGCAGCCATTCCCCGCGGCGCAGCAACTGCGCCATGCGCGGCGGGCTGCAATGGAGATAGAGTTTGAGCCGCAGCCCCTCCGCCTTGCAGTAAGCGTGGAGCCGTTTGACCGCATCGAACCGCGCGAGCGAATGCACCGACCCGACGAAATAGATATCGTATTCGGACACGCCGCGGCTCGTCGCGACGTCATAATATTCGGGCAGCGCGAACAGCGGCAGATAGTCGATACCCAGCGCCTGCGCATCGGCCGGATCGAAGGTCGCGGCCTTGTCGAAACAGGCGAGATGCGGGCGATAATCGTGGGTCTTGAGCGAATCCCAGTTGTAGAGCGTGAAGCGCGCGTCGGGCAGCGCGGCACGCAGCCGTTCGAGGTTCGTCAGCGAATATTGATGCACCTGAAGGAACACCACCTGATCGAAACGCTCGCCCTCGATCGCGGCGAAGATGCGCGCGTGATGCGCATCGAGCGAGGCCTGATGCCGCCCTTTGGCGAAGCGTCGCACCGCCTTGTTCCGCCAGCCGCGCGGCTCGATCGGGAAACGGCGCACGGTGTGACCAGCCGCGCGCATCTCCGCCTCGATCCGGTCGGTGTACGCGTAATAGTCGCACGCGATGAACAATATCCGGGACATGGCAATCCGTGAGTTGAGGGGGGCTGCGGAGCGGACGGGCATCGGCTTGTGCCCGGCGGGAACTCCGTATATT
>DATIGZ010000220.1:0-1832 GCA_035481255.1 Sphingomonas sp.
CTTATAGTGGAAGTGGATATCGGCGACGACCGGCACCTTCGCGGCGCGGACGATCTGCTTCAACGCCGCGGTGCTCGCGACATCGGGGCAGGAGACGCGGATGATGTCGACGCCGGCCTCCTCGCAGCGGCGGATCTGGTCGATCGTCGCCTTCGCGTCCTCGGTCGGGGTGTTGGTCATCGTCTGGACAGTGACGGGGGCGTCGCCGCCGACGGGTACGTTGCCGACCATGATCTGGCGGCTTTGTCGGCGCATGATATCGCGCCACGGACGCACGGACATTGGGATTCCTCTGGGTTCGCCTGCCCTATAGCCGATCGGCCGCGGGCGAGAAAGGCGCGGTTCGGTTCAGCGATTGCTTGTTCTGATAACCAATTGGTGAGCCGCGGGGCGTATAGGCCGGACCGTGACCGAAACGACCGACCTGTCCCCGCGTACCGGCCGCCATTATGGCCTCGACTGGCTGCGCATCGCCGCGTTCGCGCTGCTCATCGTCTATCATATCGGCATGGTGTTCGCGCCGTGGGGCTGGGTGATCAAGACCGGCAGCACCGTTCCCGCGCTGATCGCGCCGATGTCGCTGCTGACGCCGTGGCGGCTGCCTCTGCTGTTCGCGGTGTCGGGCTACGCGTCGTGGCACCTGTTCGCGAAATCGGGCAGCGCGGGCGCGTTCCTGCGCTCGCGCAACGTCCGGCTGCTGGTGCCGCTGATGTTCGGGATGATCGTCCTCGTGCCCGTCGAGATGTGGGTGCGGGTGATGGACAAGGGCTATCCGCACGGCCTGATCCAGTTCTGGACGCAGGATTACTGGCGTTCGGGCGAGTTTTGGGGGCGGCAGTTCCCGAGCTGGGAGCATCTGTGGTTCGTCGTCTATCTGTGGACCTATACTGCGCTGCTCGCGGCCGGGCTGGCATGGCGGCGGGCGCGGCTGGAGGCGGGGGCCGCGTGGCTGGTCGCATGGCTGACGTCCGGCTGGCGCATCCTGTGGGCGCCCGCGGCCGGACTCGTCCTCGGCAAGCTCGCGCTGATGTTCGTGGTGCCGGAGGAGCATGGGCTGCTGCGCGACTGGGCGGGGCATGCGCAGTATTTCCCGATGTTCCTGTTCGGCTTCGTGCTGGCCGGCTCCGCGCAGCTTTGGACGCCGCTGCGGCGGGCATGGAAGCCGGCTCTCGCCATCGCGGCGGTGGCGGGCGGCACCGTCGTCTTTGTCGAGCTGACCTTTCCCGGCGAGGCGATTCCGCCGCATTGGGTGATGGCGGCCGAGCGCGCGGCGCAGATGGTGATGGCGTGGACGATGACGGCGGCGCTGTTCGTTCTCGCCGACCGGCACTGGAACCGCGACCATCGCTGGCGCAAGCCGCTCGCCGAGGCGGTGTTCCCCTTCTACCTGATCCACCAGCCCGCGATCGTGCTGATCACCTGGTACTCGCTTCCCTTCGGGCTCAGCCCGCTGGCCGAATTCGGCGTGCTGCTGGCGGGGACGGGTGCGATCTGCGCCGCCTTCTACCTGTTCGGCCGCGAGATCGGCTGGTTGCGGCCGCTGATCGGACTGGGGCCGCGGTCACCGCGCGCGGCGCCGGACATCTCGGCGCAACCGGCCTGACACAGGCGCTCAGCCGCGCTAAGGCGCAACGGTGGAACGGCATTACGGCATGGACTGGTTGCGGGTCGGAGCGTTCGGGCTCCTGATCCTCTATCATATCGGCATGGTCTTCGTGCCGTGGGGCTATCATGCGAAGACCGCCGCGCCCGCCGAATGGGTGACGGTGCCGATGCTGTTCACCAGCCCATGGCGGCTGACCCTGCTGTTCCTCGTGTCGGGCTATGCCAGC
>DATIGZ010000221.1:0-1636 GCA_035481255.1 Sphingomonas sp.
GCAGAAACCTGCGCGCCCGCGCGTCGATGACGACGCCGGTCCGTTGCTCGACCGTCCCAAGCGCCGTTACCGCTCCGGCGACCGCCGCCCGCGTCCGCCCGCCAAGCGGGGGCCGCGCAAATGAGGATCATCGCCGGCCAATGGCGCGGCCGTCCGCTCGCCGCACCGAAGGGCGACGCGACCCGCCCCACCGCCGACCGCACGCGTGAGGCGCTGTTCTCGATGCTCACCAGCCGCGTGGGCAGCTTCGAGGATCTGGCGGTCGCCGATTTGTTCGCCGGCTCGGGCGCACTGGGATTCGAGGCGCTGTCGCGCGGCGCGGCCTCGTGCCTGTTCGTCGAACAGGACCGCGCCGCGCTCGACGCCCTGCGCGCCAATGCCGAAAAGCTCGGAGTCCGCGCTGATATCCGCGCGACGTCGGTCCTCGCGCTCGGCCCCGCGCCCAAACCGATGGACCTGATCCTGATGGACCCGCCTTACGGCACCGGCGCCGGATCGGTCGCGCTCGACAAGCTTGGCCGTCTCGGCTGGACCGGCCCGGCCACCTGGATCAGCATCGAAACCGCCAAGGCCGAGATGGTCGACATCGCCGGCTTCGAGATCGACACCGAACGCGTCCACGGCAAGGCAAAGCTGACGATCCTGCGCCCGGCCTAACCGCTATCGCTGCTCAGGCGTCCTCGCGTCGGCCCCGCAGCATCAGCAGCGCGATCAGGCTCAGCGCCGCCGCCGCGCTCAGATACCAGCCGACCGGCATCAGCCCGCCCTTTAGCGCCAGCTTCTGGGCGAAATAGGGGGTCAGTCCGCCGCCGATCACTCCGGCGATGTTGAAGGTCATCGACGCGCCGGTATAGCGCACGCGCGGCGGAAACAGGTCGGTCAGCCATGCGCCCAGCGGGCCATAGACGAACCCCATCGCGAACAGCAGCAGCGACAGGAACGCGAACACTCCGGTCAGCCCCGCGCCCATCAGCGGCGCGATGACGAAGCCGGACAGCGCGACCATCACGCATCCCCCGGCGAGCACCCGGCGGGGGTCCCATCGCGCATCCGCCGCCCATGCCGCGAGGTAGATGCCCGCGGCCATGAAGAGGATCGCAACAAGGGTCACCGCGAGGAACGCCTCGCGCTCATAGCCCATCGACTTCGTCCCCCAACTGAGCAGGAACGCGGTCGCGATATAATAGGTCGCAAAGCAGCATACCGCACCGAATGTTCCGCCGATCAGCGCGCGCGCATGTCGGCTCAGCAGTTCGCCGAGCGGGACGGCGGCGGGGGCAGACTCCGTAAGGCATGCCTTGAACTCAGGTGTCTCGGTCAGCTTCAGGCGTACCCACAGGCCGACGAACACCAGCGCGGCCGACAACGCGAAGGGAATGCGCCAGCCCCATGACGCCATCTCTTCCGGTGTCAGCCACAGCCATAACAGCAGGAACAACCCGTTCGCAGCGATGAAACCTGCCGGTGCCCCCATCTGGGGCGCGCTTCCGAACCGCGCGCGCCATCCCGGCGGCGCATTCTCCACCGCCAGCAGCGCCGCGCCGCCCCATTCGCCGCCCAGACCGAAGCCTTGCCCGAAGCGCAGCACGCACAATGCGAGCGGCGCGATCCAACCGGCCACCTCATAGGTTGGCAG
>DATIGZ010000222.1:0-9206 GCA_035481255.1 Sphingomonas sp.
ATTCTCGGGCCGCCGCAATTTGCAGGGCGTCAACGTACTGCTCCACACCGCGGGTATCGCGCGCGGCAATTCGGGCGGGCCGCTGCTCGATCCGTGCGGGCGGGTTCTGGGCGTCAACGCGGCGATAACGCGCAGCGAAGAAGGTGACGCCAGCTTCGGCTTCGCGGTGAGCAATGACGAGGTGGCTGCGTTCCTGCGCGAGGCAGGACAGCAGATGCCGGTCAACGGCGTCGCCTGCACCAGCATCGCCGACCGGCTGGCGCAGGATCGTAGCGAGGCGGAACGCACCAAGGCCGCTGACGAGGCCAAGGCGCGCGAGGATGCCGCCCGGAACGCCGCCGACCGCGAGAGCGCGCTCGACAAGGCACTGATCGACAATTTCGCGATGCGCGAGAATTTCATTGCGGGTGCCGGGCTGCTGCTGGTGCTGGGCGTCGCGGGCCTCGGCATCGCGGGCTTCCTGCATATGCGGGGCAAGCGGCGCGAGACGATCTGGACGGCGAGCGGCAGCGGGGCGCTGATCCTCGCAGCCTTCGCCCTCTTCTTCCTGCGTCCCGCTTTCGACCCCTCGGCGATCGCGAGCGCGGCGCGCGTCACCGTTCCGCCGCCCCCGGCGCAGGCGGGCGGACTCGGCAAGATGATCTGCGCGATCGATCCCGCCCGATCGCGCGTCACCGTGTCGAGCACCCAGGACGTGAATATCGACATCGACCCCGAAGGCTGCGTCAACGGCCGCACTCAATATGCCGAGACCGGCCAGCGCAACTGGCAGCGCATCCTGGTGCCGGATGAGGAGCAGACCGTCTCGGTGCTCGAATACGCCCCCGCGACGCGTACCTACTCCACCACACGCTACCTGCTGTCGGGCAGCCAGATGGCCGACGCGCGCAGGTTGCGCACCGGGGTGAAGATCAAGGCGTGCTCGACCGATCCGGCCGCCCGCGCCGATCTCGCCGCCAAGCAGCAGGCGGTCCGCACCGCGCTGCCGCAGGTGTTCAACGAACGGCTGGTCTACACCTGCAAGCCGGTAGGCTGACGGATCAGGCGCGGTCGACCCGCGCGGCGAAGCATCCGCGACGGGCATTATGGACATGAAGATAGGCCGCGCGCGGATCCGCGAACATACGCTCGATCTCGGCCTCCAGCCCCGTGCCGTCGAGAACCTCGGCGTCGATCATCATATCATCCGCATCGAATGCGCGTACCGACAGCAAACGCAGGCGGAGCTGTTCGGGAATCGCTGCGTCAAAGCGCGCCGGTTGCTCCGCGCCCTCCGCCACGAAGATCGCGTGGCGCGAGCGATAGGGGTTTTCGACCGGCAGATGTTCGTGATTGACCAGCAGCACCGCCGTGCCGGGTTCCGCATCCTCAAGCGTCACGCGGCACGGATAGCCAGGCCTGGCATCGGCGATCATCCGCACGGCACCCGCGATGCTCAGTTCCGCGTCGGACAGGCCAAAGAGGTGCCGGAACGGCGCGGGCTCGAGCCCGGTGATGACATAGCTCATTCCGCCACCCCTTCGCGGCGTCGCAGTACCTTCTTGCGATCGACCCCATAGGCGTATCCGCCTATCGTGCCGTCGCTGCGCTGAGCACGGTGGCAAGGGATAACCACCGCGACGTTGTTGGCGCCGCACGCCGTGCCCGCCGCGCGCACCGCGCCGGGGCTGCCCGCCGCGACCGCCAATTGGGCATAGCTCACCGTCTCGCCGGCCGGGACGGTGCGCAGCGCCTGCCATACCGCCTCCTGGAATGCGGTACCGCGCACATCCAATGGCAGATCGGCATGACGGCCCGGCTGCTCGACCTCCGCCACCACCCGCACCGCGAGTTCGGCGAGCGCTGCCCCGCCCGGCACGATTTCGGCGCGCGGGAAGCGGGTGGCAAGGCTCAGGCTGTCCTCGTCGAACGCCACCCGGCACAGTCCCTTGTCGGTTGCCGCGATCAACAGCGGGCCAAGGCTGGTGTCCGCCACCGTCCAGCGGATCGTCACGCCCGCCCCACCGTTGCGCCACGCGCTGGGCGTCATGCCGAGGCGCGCGTTGCTCGTCCCATAGAAACGGCTGGGGGCGGAATAACCCGCTTCGTAGATCGCGCTGGTGACATTGTCCTCGGCGGTCAGCGCTTCCGCGGCACGGCGCGCGCGCAACGACCGCGCATAGGCCGCGGGGGTGACGCCGGTGGCGCGCTTGAACAGCCGCTGGAAATGGTGCGGGGCATATCCGACATGCGCGGCGAGTTCGTCGAGTGTGACCGGATCCTCCGCGCCTTCCAGCAGCGCCACCGCTTGCGCCACCGCGATCCGCTCGCGCCCGATCTCATCGGGTTTGCAGCGCAGGCAAGCGCGCAGTCCGGTGGCTCGGGCGGCGTCGACGTCCGGAAAGAACACCACATTCTCACGCTTGGGGTGCCGCGCGGCGCAGCTCGGCTTGCAGTAGATGCCGGTGGTCAGCACGCCCGCGATCACCCGCCCGTCATAGGCGCGGTCGCGGCGTTGGAACGCTTGCCAGGCTTCCTCGTCGGAGATCATCTTGCTCATGGTGCCGATATAGGCGCGCCGCACAAGCACCGCTTCCCGGCACTTGCTTCCAAACATGACCGGCAAAGCTTGATGCGGCGCGTCTGCGCCACTAGGGGGACGCTTTCCCGCAATGCAGGGGCAAGGAATGGCGGACGCACCTCTGGTCGGCATCATTATGGGCAGCACCTCCGATTGGGAGACGATGCGCCACGCCGCCGACGTGCTCGCCGAGCTCGGCGTGCCGCATGAGACGAAGGTCGTCTCCGCCCACCGTACCCCGCAACGGCTCTACGACTATGCGACCGGCGCGGCCGACCGCGGACTCAAGGTGGTCATCGCGGGCGCGGGCGGCGCGGCACATCTCCCCGGCATGGCCGCGTCGATGACGCATCTGCCCGTGCTCGGCGTTCCGGTCGAATCCAAGGCGCTGAAGGGCATGGACAGCCTGCTCTCGATCGCCCAGATGCCCGGCGGCATCCCGGTCGGCACGCTGGCGATCGGCAAGGCCGGGGCGATCAACGCCGGACTGCTCGCCGCGGCGATCCTCGCCACCTCCGACACCGCGCTCACCGAACGTCTCCAAGCCTGGCGTGCCCGCCAGACCGACAGCGTCGCCAACGACCCCGAATAACCCCCGAGTAACCGGAGCCAAATGACCGCGATTCCCCCCGGCAGCACCATCGGCATCCTCGGCAGCGGCCAGCTCGGCCGGATGCTGGCGGTCGCGGCGGCGCAGCTTGGTTATCGCTGCCATGTCTACGCGCCCGAGAGCGGCCCCGCCTGCGACGTCGCGGCTGCCTTCACGCAAGGTGGCTATGACGATACGGCGTCACTGACCGCGTTCGCGAAGGCGGTGGACGTGATCACCTACGAGTTCGAGAATGTCGATCCGCAGTGCATCGCGCACCTGACCCCGATCGCCCCTGTTCGTCCGGGCAGCCTTGCACTCGACATTTCGCGCGCACGCCCGAACGAGAAGAATTTCGTTCGCGAGCGGGGCGGCACCACCGCGCCCTTCCGTGAGGCGACCAGCCTCGCCGAGCTGGAAGCGGCGGTCGCCGAGGTCGGCGTGCCGTCGATCCTCAAGACCTCGATGTTCGGTTACGATGGCAAAGGGCAGGCGCGGCTAAAGTCCCCCGCCGACGCGGCCGGTGCATGGGAGGCCGTTGGCGGCCAGCCCTCGATTCTCGAAGGCTTCGTCACTTTCGCGCATGAATTCTCGATCATGCTGGTACGCGGCGTCGACGGGTCGACGGTCCACTATCCCGCCCCGCTCAATGTCCATCGCGACGGCATCCTCGCCACCTCGACCGTTCCCGCGCCCGCCCCGGTGCAGGCTCAAGTCGACGCGGCAGTCACGCTCGCGACCACGCTCGCCCACGCGCTCGACTATGTCGGCGTGCTGACCTGCGAGTTCTTCGCGACCGAAGACGGCCCGGTGTTCAACGAGATGGCACCGCGCGTCCACAATAGCGGCCACTGGACGATCGAGGGCGCGGTCACTTCGCAGTTCGAGAACCATATCCGCGCCATTTGCGGCCTTCCGCTCGGTTCGACGGCGCTCACCGGCGCATCGGTCGAGATGGACAACCTCATCGGCGATCAGGCCGGCGCCTGGGCCGCATTGCTCGCCGAGGGCGACGCCCATCTCCACCTCTACGGTAAGCATGAGGCCCGGCCGGGCCGCAAAATGGGCCACGTCACGCGGGTGCGGGCCTAACCAACCCGGTCAGACATCCGGCGCCCCAGCGGGTTACGGCGATTGCATGGTGAGTGATGTTATATCATAGAGCTACCATGCTCTCCGACCCCCCTACCCAGCCCTCTCCGCCGAGCCGCCGTCCGCGCATCGTTTCGATCGATGCCCTTCGCGGCCTCGTGATTCTCGTCATGCTTCTCGATCACACGCGCGAGTTCTTCTTCCTGCACGCGCAGGTAAGCGATCCGATGAACGTCGCGACCACCGATCCCGCACTCTTCTTCACCCGCCTGCTCGCGCATCTGTGCGCACCCGCATTCGTCGCGCTCACCGGCGTCTCCGCCTATCTCTACGGCAGCGCCAAGAACGGCCCGACTGACGCATCGGCCTTCCTCTTCACACGCGGCCTGTTTCTGGTCGCGCTCGAATGGACGGTGATCAATTTCGCCTGGTCCTTCGATCTCACCCCGGCGCTCGTCTTCCTTCAGGTCATCTGGGCGATCGGCCTGTCGATGATCGCGCTCGCACTGCTCATCCATCTGCCGCGCGCGTGGCTGCTCGCTCTGGGCATGATCATCGTCCTGGGTCACAATCTGCTCGATCCGCTGACCTTCACTCCTGATCGCCCGGGCTATACCGCCTGGACGATCCTGCACGATCGCGGACTGCTCGACCTGCCGTGGGGCGGAACGGCGCGGACCTCCTATCCGCTGCTGCCATGGATCGGTGTGATCGCGCTCGGCTACGGCATCGGACCGTGGTTCGATGCCGATGTGGCGCCCGACACGCGCCGGCGCCGGCTGATACTGCTCGGCGGAACCGCACTCGTGCTGTTTGTCCTGCTCCGGTCGATCAACCACTATGGCGAGCCGCTACCGTGGGTCTCGGGGGAGGATGCGCTGCGGACGGCGATGGGCTTCCTCAACCTCACCAAATACCCGCCCTCGGCCAGCTTTCTTCTGCTGACGCTGGGCCTCGGCGCGTTCCTGCTCGCCCTGTTCGAGCACCTGCCTCGCGCCGCGGTTGCATGGCTGGTCGTGTTCGGCAGCGCGCCGCTCTTCTTCTACATCCTGCATCTGTACCTGCTGCACGGCGTGAACCGGCTGGCCGGCGCGCTGGCGCAGCAGAACGGACTCGTCAGCGTTCCCTCCGTCACGGCGGTCTGGCTGCTCGCTGCGGCGGTGGCGGTTCCCTGCTGGTTCGCCTGCCGCTGGTTCGCGCGGCACAAACGCGCGAGCAATCGCTGGTGGATGCGCTACTTGTAGCCACCCACGAAAAAGCCCGCCTCCCTCGCGGGAAGCGGGCCTCTTCGTCTCAGCGGCTCACCCGCGGCTTCAGGCGCGAACGCCCTCCATCGGGAACGCGCCGAACGCGCCTGCGGTGACGGTGCCGGTCAGCTTGTCGCCGTCCACCGTCGCTTCACAGGTCAGCGTCATCGGCATCGGAACGGTGATGTCCAGCGACCACATCAGCTTGTCGCCGTCGACCTTGCCGTTCTGGATCTCGGTTGAACCGAGCGCACCCGAATAGCTGCCCGTGAAGCTGTCGCCATTGCTGTTCACGGTCAGCGTCGCCTTCTGGTCGCCCATCGGGGTGTGCGCGACGGTATCCCAGCTGCCATCGACATTCGCCATGCTCGTCTCTCCTGTGATCTGGTCCGTGACCTAGTTCGCGGCGGCCTTGGCGGCAACGCCGACGGACTCGGGCTTCACCACCTCGACAGGCAGGCCAAGGCTGTCAAGCTGTGCCCGGACCTTGGAAGCATCGCCGACGACGACCCAGATGAAGCGTTTCGGATCGATTGCCCCGCGTGCCGCAGCGTCAACCTGCGGCATGGTGAGCGCGCGATATTTTTTCGCGAGTCCGTCCTGATAGTCGTCGGGACGGCGCATGAAGTCGTTGCCCTGCATCGCGCCCAGCACAGCGCCGGCGGTTTCATACTGGCCCGCCATCTTGCGCACGCTGCTGATCACCGAACGGTCGAACTCGGTCCGGGTGACGCCCTTGCTGCTCAGATAGTCGCCGACCTCCTTCTGGATCTCGAGGATCGCCGGGCCGGTCTTGTCCGCCTGGACCGGCGCCGAGATCATGAAGGGCACCGCATGCTCCATTCGCGCGACGCTGCCGCGCACGCCGTAGGACCAGCTCTTGTCCTCGCGCAGGTTCATGTTGATGCGCGAGAGGAAGTCGCCGCCCAGCACCTCGCTCGCCGTGCCAAGCGCGATCGCGTCGGCGAAGGGATCCACCGGCGTCATCTGTGCGGCATAGATCAGCGACTGCGGGGAATCCGGCCGGTCGATCAGCAGGATCTTGGGGGCGGCCTGCGCGGCCTTGGCCGCGAACACCTTGGTCCCCGGCGTCCCCTCGCCCTTCCAGTCGCCGAAGCGGCTCTCGAACGCCGCCTTCACCTCGGCCAGCGGACGGTCGGAGACGACGAAGATCTTCGCCTTCTCCGGACGAATCCACGCCTTGTAGTAACCGACCAGATCGTCGCGGGTCAGCTTCTTGACCGCTTCTTCGTCGCCGCCGATCGCGGCGGTCTTCGCGTAGGGCGAATCCTTGCCATAAAGCAGAGGCGGCATCGCCATCTGGGCCAGCCCCGCCGGGTTTGACTTGATCTGCTTGATCCCCGCCAGCATCTGTCCGCGCACCCGCTCGATTTCCGCCACCGGGAAGGCCGGCTTGCGGGCGATGTCGGCCATCAGCTCAAGCGAACCGGCAAGATTGGGGCTCGGCGTGAACATCGAGATATAGGCGCGGTCGGCGCTGCTGCCCGCGCTGACCCCGGCACCCAGCCGTTCCTGCGCCTCGGCGATCGCGATCGAGTTGCGCGTCGCGGTGCCCTCTTCGAGCAGTGCCAGCGTCATGCTCTCGGTGCCGAGCGCCGCCGGCACGTCCGACGCGACACCCGCGTCGAAACTGATCACCGCCTGCGTCACCGGTACCGCGTCGCGCTGGGCATAAACCAGCTCGATGCCGTTCGACAGTCTGGTGCGGGTGACCGCGGGGAAGTCGATGTCCTTGACCTCGGCCACCGCGGGCAGCGCTCCGCGCGTGCCCTTGAACGGCGCCTCGGCCACCGCCGGCTTCTTCGGCACCGCCGCCGCTTCGGCATAGGCTTCGCGCGCGCCAGGCTCGATCGTCAGCGAATAGGCCGGGCGTGACAGCCACTTGGCGGCGACGTCGCGCGCCTGCGCCGGAGTCACCGCCGCCAGATCGGCGAGTTGCTTCTTATAGAAGCCCGGATCGTTCATGTAGAGCGCGCCCGAGGCCAGCGTCACCGCCTTGCCGCCGAAACCCCCGACCGATTCGAGACCGCGGATACGCGAGGAGGCGGTGCGCGTCTTGTAGCGCTCAAGCTCCTCGTTGGTCGGACCGTTCTTGAGATAGTCGGCGATCAGCTCGTCGAGCCGCTTGCCCACCGCCGCCGGATCGACTCCGGGGCGCACGTCCGCCGCGATCAGCACCATGCCCGCCTGAGCAAGGCTCTGGTTGAACGCGCTGACGCTGACCGCCAGCTTCTCCTGCTTGACCAGCGTGTTGTCGAGCCGCGAGCTGGCGAGACCGCCGAGCACGCCGGTCGCGATATCGAGCACGGTCGAATCCTTGTCGCGCATGCCCGGCACCGCCCACATGCGGTAGATGCGGGTAACGGCGACGCGATCCTTCATCACCTCGGCCTTGGCCGCGGCCAGCGTCGGCACGTCGATTTTGGGATCGGCGGTCTGCGCGCCCTTGGGAATCGCCCCGAAATACTTCTCGACCAGCGGTTTCGCGGTCGCCGCGTCGATATCGCCCGCCAGCACCAGCACGGCATTGTTGGGTCCGTAATATTGGCGGAACCAGTTCTTGACGTCGTCGAGGCTGGCGGCATCGAGATCGGCCATCGAACCGATCGTCGAGTGGCGATACGGATGCCCCTCGGGGAACAGGCCCTCGCTGATCTTGTAGCGCAGCAGGCCATAGGGCTGGGTGTCGCCCTGACGCTTCTCGTTCTGAACGACGCCGCGCTGCTCGTCGACCTTGCCCTGCGTCACCGCGCCGAGCAGATACCCCATGCGGTCGCTCTCGAGGAACAGCGCCCGGTCGAGCGCCGCACGCGGCACCGTCTGGAAGTAGTTGGTGCGGTCGGCGTTGGTGGTGCCGTTATAGTCGGTCGCGCCGACTTCCTTCAGCGGTTCGAAGAATTCGCCGGGCGAGTTTTCGGACCCGTTGAACATCAGATGCTCGAACAGATGCGCGAAGCCGGTCTTGCCCTGAGGCTCATGTTTCGAACCGACATTGTACCATACGGCCACGCCCACCACCGGCGCCTTGCGGTCGGTGTGCACGACGACGCGCAGCCCGTTCGCGAGCCGGAATTCCTCAAACGGAATGTCCACGCGCTTCACCAAATCGGCGACAGGCACCGCAGTGACCTGGGGAGCGGGCGCCTGCTGGGCATAGGCGGGAGCGCCGAGGACGACCGCCATCGCGGTCAGGCTGGCAAAGGCTGGCTTCATGAGGAGGGGCTTTCCGGAAACTTGTAACGACCGAAACAGCATAGCCTCGCCACCCGCCTGCGCAACGGGGTTGTAAGCGGTTCCGCTTCGGTTACGCTGGTGACAACATAGGGGAATATATGCGCTTCAAACTCTTCGCAGCCGCGTTGCTCGCGGCCGCCTCGCCGCTTGCGGCCCAAATCAGTGCGCCGCTTGCCACCCGGACCGTCGCGGACGAACCCGCTTTCTCGGCCGATCAAATGCGCGCGCATGTCGAATTCCTGGCCGACGACCTGCTCGAAGGGCGCGACGCGGGCACGCGCGGTTACGACATCGCCGCGCTCTATGTCGCCAGCCGCTTCGACGCGCTCGGGCTGAAGCCGGGCGGGAGCAAGGGCTGGTACCAGCCGATCGAATTCGCGCGCGCCAGGTTCACGAAAGATTCGCCCGCGACCATCACCATCGGCGGCACCGCCTTCCCCAACGGCGTCGACGTCATGATGAC
>DATIGZ010000223.1:0-4964 GCA_035481255.1 Sphingomonas sp.
GCACTCCACACCGCCCTCAACGCACCAACCACCGACGCGCCCGCACGACCCGCAACCGAAACCGACCCGGACTGAAAACAAGACATGGAAGCCGGGCAACGCATCCGGCTTCCGCGAATGGGAGAGAAAAGATGAATGACCGCACCAAGCTCCGCGCGCTCTGCGGCGGCACCGCGCTGATCGCGCTGGCGATCGCGCTGCCCGCACATGCGCAGGATGCGCCTCCGGCGGACCCCGCGGCGGAGGAAGTCCAGCCGCAGGAGGTCGTCGTCGTTGGTACCCAGATCAAGGGCAAGGACATCACCACCGCGCTGCCGGTGTCGGTGATCGACCGCAACCAGATCGACGCCACCGGCGCGCTGTCGGGCGACGACCTCATCCGATCGATCCCGCAGGCGGGTGACGTCACCTTCAACGAAGCCAACAATCCGCAGACCAGCAACGCGGCGCGGGGCGACGTCAACTCGATCAACCTGCGCAACCTGGGCGTCGGCAACACGCTGGTGCTCCTGAACGGCCGCCGGCTCGTGTCGCACCCGACCAGTCAGGCGGGCGACGGCAATGTGCCGGTGCTCGGCTATAATTCGAACGCGCTGCCCGTCGCGGGGCTCGAACGGCTTGAGATCCTGCGCGACGGCGCCGCGGCGATCTATGGCGCGGACGCGGTGGCGGGCGTGGTCAACACGGTCACGCGAGGCGACTATGACGGCGCCCAGCTCGACCTGCGCTACGGCTTTGCCGAGGGCACGCATCGCAAGGAGTTCGAGGGAACGGCGCTGGTCGGCAAGACCTTCGACGAGGGGCGCGGCAATTTCTCGCTGTTCCTCAACTATGTCCGCCGTACCGCGCAGCTGGCCGAGGATCAGCCCTTCACGGCGACCGACAACCTCATGTCCTACTTCGCCGACGATCCCGCTTACGCCGGCAACCTCGCCGCCGACGGTCGCGCGACGCAGAGCCCGTGGGCGAACCTTGCCGTGGTCGGCGGCCCCGGCACGATCCGCCGCAGCCCGGGCAATCAGGCGCTGACCTCGTCGGCCGGCGCATTTCACACCCAGTCCGCGCTCAACCCCGGTTGCGCCGTCACGATCAACAGCGACGTCTGCTTCGGCACCGGCACCCGTGCCACCGCCTCGACGCTGCGCAACGAGCGTTTCGACACCCGCCCCGGCACCACCGTCACGCCGTCGTTCAACCGCTACAACGCTTTCTTCACCGGAAAATATGAGCTGAGCGACGCGGTCGAGCTCTATACCGAGCTCGGCTATTATCTCGCCGATACCCGGCGCGTTCAGCCGCCGACGATCAACCTCAACGCGATCGTGATTCCCGCGAGCAACTATTGGAACCCGTTCGGTCCCACCGTCTTCGCCAACGGACAGGCCAATCCCAACCGCATTCCGGGCCTCACCAACGTTCCCGCCGCGGGGCTGCCGGTGCGCCTGTCCACCTATCGCTTCGTCGATGCCGGCAATCAGGTGGTGAATGTCGAGAACTGGCAGTCGCGCTTCCTGCTCGGCGCGCGCGGCAAGATCGGCACATTCGACTACGACACCGCCTTCCTCTATTCGGAGGCGCAGGCGCGCGACAGCTCGAACGCGATCGACATGACCGCGCTCCAGCGCAACCTCGCGCTCTCCACGCCCGACGCGTACAACCCGTTCAGCGGCGGCTGCTCGGCCACCCCTTCGCTCGGCGACTGCTCGCCGGCCAGTCAGGCAACGATCGACGCGATCAGCTTCAATCTCGTCCGCAAGTCGAAGACCGGCCTGCTGCTCGGCGACTTCAAGCTGTCCAACGCCAGCCTGTTCGACTTGCCCGCGGGCGGGCTCGGCATCGCGTTTGGTATCGAGGGGCGGCGCGAGACGCAGGAGGATATCCGCGACCCGCGCCTCAACGGCACGATCACCTTCACCGACATGGTGACCGGAGAAACCAACCTCTCCAACGTCGCCGCGGTCAGCCCGACGCCGTCGACGCGCGGCAGCCGCACCGTCTTCTCGGCCTTTGCCGAGCTCGCCGTGCCGGTCGTCTCGCCCGAGATGAACATTCCGCTGATCCACCGGCTCGATCTGCAGCTCGCCGGACGGTTCGAGGAATATTCGGACTTCGGCTCGGTCGCGAAGCCCAAGATCGCCGCCGCCTGGGACATCGTCGACGGGCTGCGCCTGCGCGGTTCGTGGTCGCAGGGCTTCCGCGCGCCGAACCTCGAGCAGACCAAGACGGTCGCCTATTCGCGCCTCAACTCGAACACCGATTACTACCGCTGCGAGGCCGATCTGCGCGCCGGGCGCATTGCCAATTATTCGGCGTGCAGCCGCGGGATCAGCTATTCGATCTTCATCAGCGGCAACCCGGACCTGAAGCCAGAGGAAAGCACCAACTGGACCGTCGGCACGGTGATCGAGCCCAAGTTCATCCCTGCCGAATATGGCCGTCTGACGCTCACCGCCGATTTCTGGTCGATCCAGCAGACCGGCATCGTCGGTCAGTTCGGCGCGCAGAACGCGCTGGTGCTCGATTATCTCCTGCGGCTTCAGGGATCGAGCAACCCCAACGTCATCCGTTCGGCCCCCACCGCCGATGATACGCCGGTGTTCGCCGGTACCGGCCTCGCCGCGGCGGGCGCGGTGACGCGGATCAACGACCAGTTCGTCAACCTGCTGCCGCAAACGGTGCAGGGGATCGACCTTGCGCTGCTCTACAATGTCCGCACCGGAATCGGCCGGTTCGACGTCGCGCTCAACGCGGCGCGGCTGACCAAATTCTCGCGCGATACTCCGCCTGCGGTGCAGGCGCTGTTCGACGCGCGCGATGCCGGGCAAATCAACGCCGCGACCCCGCTCACCGACGCCAGCGACCTGATCGAGGATCGCGGCAAGCCCAAATGGCGGATCACCGGATCGCTCACCTGGAGCCACAAGGGCTTCCAGATCGGCGCGTTCGGCAATTACATCGGCAAGGTCTACGACACCAACTTCCTCGACGCGCAGGGCAATCCCTATCCCGTCGAGGGCAAGGCGTTCTTCAACCTTTACGGCCAGTATCGCATCCGCAGCGGCCCGCTCGAGGATACGCGCTTCCGCATCGGCGCGCGCAATATCTTCGACACCCAGCCGCCGATCACCGCCGACGGCTATCTGGGTTCGCTCTATGTACCCTATGGCCGCTACGTCTATTTCTCTGTCGGCAAGAAGTTCTGAGGGAAATGATGCGCTGGTTCGCCGCTCTCGTCCTGCTCCTCGTCGCGGCTCCCGCCGCGGCGCGGGGCGGGGAAGTGATCAACCTGTGGCCCGGCGCCATGCCCGGCGGCGGCAAGCCGGCGGGGCCGGAGAAGACCGGCAATGAGGGCAGCGCCAGCGGCGCGGTCTCCAACGTCACGACGCCGCGCATGGTGGTGGTGCGGCCGAAGAATCCCAACGGCGCCGCGGTGCTGGTGATCGGCGGCGGCGGCTATTTCCGCATCCAGATCGGCAGCGCCGCGATGCCGACCGCGCAGTGGCTGGCGGAACGCGGCATCACCGCCTTCGTCCTTTACTACCGCCTGCCCGGCGACGGCTGGAACGCCGACGCCCCGTTTCAGGACGGGCAGCGCGCGATGCGTTTGCTGCGCGGAAACTGGAAGACGCTGGGCATCGATCCCAAGCGGATCGGCGTGCTCGGATTCTCGGCCGGCGGGCATCTGGCGGGCACGCTGGCGACGCGCGGGGGAGACGCCTTCTACCCGGCGGCCGATGCGGTCGATCAGCTGAGCGCGGTCCCCGATTTCGCCGCGCTGATCTATCCGGTCGTGTCGATGCGCGCGCCGATCGATACGACCCGCACCTTTCGTGAGCTGAAGGGCCTTCCCGGCTTCCGCGACGCGTTTTCGGCCGAGGCGCATGTCGGCGCGGCGACCCCGCCGGTGTTCCTCGCGCATGCCGCCGACGACCCCATCGCCGCGCCCGAGCACAGCTTGCGCCTCCACGCCGCGATGCTCGCGGCGAAGCGCCCGGTTGAGCTTCATCTGTTCGAAACCGGCGGGCACAGCTTCGGGCTGGGACCAAAGGGCAGCGCGGTCTCCGCGTGGCCCGATCTGTTCCAGACTTGGGCGAGCCGCCACGGCTGGCTCAAGCGCCCCTAGAAGCTCCAGTCGAAGCCGATGCGGATGCTGCGCGGACGCAGCGGGGTGATCTGGTCGCGGTCGCGGATCAGGAAGGGGGAGCCGAGTGCGAAACGGTTGCCGCGCGAATCGAGCAGATTGGTCAGCGAAACGCTGATCCCGCGCCGCCGGTCGCCGATCCGCGCCTCCAGCCCCGTGTCCAGATAATCGCCCTGCAACCGCTCGAGGATCGGCCCCACCCCCAGCGTGGACTGGCCGACATAGCGGGCATGGCCGTCGACCGTCAGTGTCGCGCCCGACCGCAGTTCGGCGGAATAGGCGAAACCTATCCGTCCCGTGGCGTCCGCGACATTGGGCAGGCGGTCGACGGGGATCGACGGCGCGTCGATCGGCAGCAGGATCACGTCGCGGCGGGTGACGCTGCTGTCATTGAGGTAGATCGACGCGTCGAGCTCGAGGCCCGGCACCGGGCGCCAGCGGCCCGCCACGCCCAGCGAGAACACCTCGCCGTCGCCGATATTGGCGGTGGTGGGAAAGCCGAAGCCGTCGATCAGATCGGCCTGGATATGCTTCCAGTTGGTCCAGGATCCGCTCAGCGCCAGATCGAACCGGTCGCCGGTATAGCGGCTGCCCGCCTCCAGCGTCGTCACGCGATCGCCCTCGAAGCGCTGGACATAGTCCTGCCGCACCGCGATCCCGCCCGGACGGAACCCCTGCTGGAAGCGCGCGAACAGCGTCAGGCTGTCGTCGGGCCGCCATGCGAGCGCCGCCGACGGGAGCAGCCGTGTCTCGCTGCGGCTGCCACGCGCGCCGGGATCCTTGCGATAGGCGAGCGTTTCCAGCACGTCCTCGGACCGACCCG
>DATIGZ010000224.1:0-3075 GCA_035481255.1 Sphingomonas sp.
GTCGTCGATATCGATATGGTAGTAATCGGCCGATGCGGTGAAGCCGCCGCTGGCGAAGGTCAGGCCGCCGCCGAAATTGACCGACTTTTCGGGCTTGAGCGGTTGCGCGCCGAGCACCTGGGCCAGCGCCGAGCCGACCGGGGCGGTGCGTACCAGCACGAATTCGGGGAAGCCGGTCGTGTTGTTGACGATGGTGCGGCTGCTGGTCGAGCTGAAATATTGCTGCGCGAGCGCGGGCGCGTGGAAGCCGGTGCCGACCGAGGCGCGCAAGGCGAAGCCCGCGGGGAGCTCGATCCGGGTCGAGGCCTGGCCGTTCCAGGTGTCGCCGAAGTCGCTATAATCCTCGAAGCGGCCGGCAAGGTTGATCTGCCAGCCCTTCACCGGCTCGGCCGAAAGCTCGACGAACGCGCCGATCGCGCGGCGGCTGACATCGACCTCATCGGCCGGCTGGATGCCGGCGAAGCCCTGGCTGCCGATCGTCGGGATCGCACCGGCATTGGGGCCGTCCAGCACGCGCGCGGGGCCGAACTCGTAGCTTGCGAGCTCGCCGCGGCCGATCTTGTAGCCGTCACGCCGGTATTCGGCACCGAAGGCGATCTCGAACGGCTGCGCGAAACCGACGTCGAACGCGTTCGAGATGGTGAGGTTCGCGGTCCATTGCGAATTGGAATATTTGCCGTTGTAGAAGGCGGTCGGGCTGGCCGCGCCCAGCGTGGCGTTGAGCGTGTTCTCGGTCCGGTACTCGATGCTGTTCCCGCCATAGATGCCGGACAGGTCCCACTTCCAGCCGCTAAGCTCGCCGCGCAGGCCGATCGCGGCGCTGTAGTCTGTGCTTTCGGTGTTGATGAAGGGTAGGAAGCCGTCGGGGTAGATGGCGCGGACATTCTCGTCTTGACCGGGGCGGCGGAACGACGCGTTCGAATGCGCCTTGCTCACGCGGTAACCGCCAAAGCTGTAGAGCGTCACCTCGCCCAGCGGCTTTTCGAGGTTGGCGACCAGTGACCAATCCTCGACATCGCCCTGATCGGCGAAGCGCCAGACGTTGCGATCTACGGTTGCCTCGCGCGGATCGAGCCGCGTGCCCGCGACGCCGCCCGGCGGGTTGAGGCCGGTCCCGGCGCCGTAACGGGCGGAGAGCGGCTGGAGCGAGCCGTTGGGCGCGGTGCCGAGGTAGAATTGGCGGGTATCGGACTCGGCGCGGTTCGCGGCCTTATGATCGCGGTAATAGCCGGTCAGGTTGACGAAGCCGTCCTCGCCCAGCTTGACGCCGCCGCCCAGCGAGAACTCATAGGTATCGCCACCACCGTCATAGGTCGTGCCGGCGCTTGCGGTGCCGTGGAACTCGGTATCGGTGCGCAGAAGGATGTTGATGACGCCCGCGATTGCGTCCGAACCATATTGTGCGGAAGCGCCGTCGCGCAGGATCTCGATCCGGCCGATACCCGCTGCGGGGATCTGGTTGAGATCGGTCGGCGTCGAACCCTTGCCGATCGTGCCGCCGGTATTGACCCAGGCGGCGGTATGAAGGCGCTTGCCGTTAAGCAGCACCAGCGTCTCGTCGGGCGACAGCCCGCGTAGCGACGCGGAGTGGATATGGGTGTTGCCGTCGGGCGTGGTGGGGGTCGCGAAGGCGAAGGAGGGTGCGAGCTGGCGCAGGATCTCGGTCGTCTCCTGATAGCCCGACGCCCGCAGCTCCTCACCGCGCAGCGAGTCGATCGGCACGGGCGAGGTCGTCACGGTGCGCTCGCCGACGCGTGAGCCGGTCACCACGATGTCGCTGCTCTCGGTCTCGTCTTGCGCATAAGCCGGTGCGGCGACCGCAAAGATGGTTCCTGCCAGCAGAAGTTTCTTCATCGATAACCCCTTCTCATTGCCCGGCGCCACCGCGCCGCTTGAGGGGCTCATATTCCTACTTAATTGATATGATATGGTAGATTTGTTACGGGACCGCGAAGCTTCGGTTTGTGCAGTGGTGGGGGGAGGGGATTGCTTGCAACGGTGCCCACCGGGAACGGGCCGCTCGTTGAAACAGACCCTGCATGCTGTTCGTTGCAGACCGGAGGGGGCGTCAAATCTACACCTGGATTCGCCATGCCGGCGTATCTTATTTTGTATACCGATTTGTCTTGACCCGAAGAATCGGGCCTGCAAAACTTGTGAAATCCGCAGAAATCTGCGGCTTTCGAATGGACGGGATGACGGGCATTCGGCTTTTGGTACCGCCATGCGCTGGTTCGAATCCAGCCGCCCCAGCCAAGCATTTTCTGCGGTTGCCAAGCCGTGGCGGCGACTTGTCCACAGGCCATTCCGCAATTCGTTCCGCACTCATTTTGCCGGCGCCTCTAGTTTGCGCGGTCGCCGCGCTGCACGGAGGATGCTTCCGGCTGGAGGATAACCGCCCCGGCTTGCGCGCCATATTGCTGCTGCCGGTCCCGGCTTTGTCATCGTGAGCATAGCCATGCGAAAAAACGGGGCGGAAAAATCAACGCCATGCGTCTAATGCCCTCAAGCTGGCGATTTGAGGGTGCATGGGCGCTGCATATGGAAAGGACGTGGTTGAGTTCAGCCGGGAGTTCCGTCCCGCGCTGATGGCGTTCTTTCTGCGCCGCGTGCGCGATCATGCCGAGGCCGAGGACCTGACGCAGGAAGTCTTCTCGCGCATCGCGGCTCAGCCGGACATGACCATGCGTTCGGGCAGCGCGTACCTGTTCCAGATCGCCGCGAACCTGCTGCGCGACCGGGCACGGCGTCAGCAGGTGCGCCGCAACTATCGCGAGACATTGGGACAGATCGACGGCGAGACGGTCGAGCTGATCGATCCGTTCCGCGTCACGGCCGGCCGCAGCTCGATAGCGGCGCTGCGGGCGGCACTGGACGAACTCGATGCGACGACGTCAGCGATCTTTGTGCTGTATCGCCTTGAATATATGAGCAAGGACGTGATCGCGGACAGTTTCGGCATTACGGTGCGCACGGTCGAAAAACATCTGACCAAGGCGACGGCGCGGCTGACGGCCCGGCTGGGAGACGCGATTTGAACCCGCGCGAACCTTCGCCCGAGCGGTTCGAAGCCGC
>DATIGZ010000225.1:0-8384 GCA_035481255.1 Sphingomonas sp.
CGCCCGCCGCAACCGGCATCAGCCGCAATGGACCGAGGAAATGGACGATGAGACGCGCGAGCGTCTGACCGGATGCCTTGCCGAGCTGCGCAACGCGTCGGCCGCCAATGCCAGCATCCTCGAGCGCCAGATCGATCTCTCGATGGAAATGATGACGGCGATCGCGAATGAGGCGCGACGGCTGGCCGGCAATCGCGCCTATACCTATGGCGCGAGCGGCGATCTGGCCAAGATGGAGCTGGCGACGCCTATTTCGTTCAACACCCAATATTGATGCGATCGGCGGCGTCGCGCCGCCGCTTCGGCACGCGAACGGGCGCGGCTTCGGCCGCGCCTTTTTTGTAAGCGGCTCCATGGGGATGGGGCGTATCGCGATTGGTGTCGAAAGCGGGATCGACATTCGCCCTATGTGTCGAGGGCGATCCCGCCCGAAGGCGACGAGTCGTCCAGCCCGAACGCGATATTCCGCGTTGCGCCGGCCGGCGCCGGGCGGCCGAAAAGAAAGCCCTGCCCATAGGCGCATTCCAGCCCCTGCAGGAATCTGACCTGTTCCTCGGTGTCGATTCCCTCGGCGGTGACCGGCATGGACAGGCTGCGCCCAAGGTCGACCACCGCTTTCACCAGCTTGCGGCCCGCCTCGCGATCCAGCGACTGGATCAGCGTCCGGTCGATCTTCAAATGATCGATCTCGAGATTGCAGAGGCGGCTGAGGCTGGCATAGCCCGTTCCGAAATCGTCCAGCGCCACTCTGATCCCGGTGTTGCGCAGCGAACGGATGGTTTCGCGTGCGCTTGCCAGGTTGTGGATCAATGCGCTTTCGGTGATTTCCACGATCAGCCGCCCCGGCGCCAAACCCGAAGCGAACAGGATCTGCAGCAGCGTGACGGCATTCTCGGGATCGCACAGCTGGGATGGCGACATGTTGATCGAAGCGGTGAAATGCGGCGGCCAGTCGCGCGCGTCGCGGCAGACCTGGCGGGTCAGCATGAACAGCATCTCGCGGTCCAGTCCCATCTCGTCGGCGATGGGGAGGAAACGGTCGGGAGCGACGAGCCCCTGTCTGGGGTGGTGCCATCGCGCCAGCGCTTCGAACCCCTTGGGCGCATTGCTGCCAAGCGTCACGATCGGCTGATAATAGGGGACGATCTCACCCCGCATCATGCTGGAACGAAGGTCGTTTTCCAGCTCGGCGCGATTGCCGATGTCGATGAACATGTCGGGGTGGAAACGCCGGACGGTGTCCCCGCCCGATTCCCGCGCGTGCGACAGCGCGATAGACGCGGCATGCAGCAGGTCGTCGGCGGACCGGACGTTCGCGTCCTCGATCACCAGGCCGATGGAAGCAGTCAGATAGATGACGTGGTGGCTGATATGTATCGGCTCGCCGATGATCTGCTGCAACCGTCCGGCAAGGGCGATGGCGACGTCGTCGTCGTTGGAAAAGGGCAGCAGGCAGGCAAATTCATCGGCCGCCAGATGTACCGTGCGCGTTCCGTCCAGCCGGCTCAGCCTCTCGCGCGCCACGATATCCAGTACCGCGTCGCCCTTCGCTGGGCCGCACAGGTCGTTGACGAGTTTGAATCGGTCGAGATCGATCAGCACCAATGCCAGCCGATCGGTCGGCTTCATGATGCCGCGAACATCGCGGACGGCCTGCTGCAGCCGCTTACGCGGCGACAGGCCGGTCAAAGCCTCCGGTGCCGACGAGGCGGGGGGGGGCGACCTGCGTCCAAAAGCAGATCTGATCATGCTGGAAATGGGCATTGGGCCGATCGATCACCTTCACTCTCCATCATAGAGGGAAGAAGGCGATGCGACCGTTCCGGACGCCGATCTATTCGAACTGGGCGGACAATACCGCCGCGACATGTTCGGGATCGATGTCATCAATGGCGATTTCCCGGTCGGGATGCTCGCTGTAGCCGAGCATCCGGCCCTGTCTGTCGAAGGTGACGGAAAGCAGGCGCAATCCCTGTTTCCCCTGAATCACGGCCAGTCCGCCCGCGGACGGAAAGCGATCCGGGTCCACCACGACGATCGACCGGCCGGGCAGACCGGAACCCAGCGTCGGGCGGCAGATGCGCAGGCCATAAGCGCGTGGTCCCGCATTGCGCGGCCCTTCCACCTGCTCCCCGGTGGCGATGCGGGCGACAAGGCCGTCGTTCAGCGGGGCGCCGAACACAGGCAGCAGGCGAATGGTCGCGCTGTCCGACGCGTGGATGGTGTCCAGCACGTCATCCGCCGGCACCGGGCCATCCTCGCCAAGGGGCGGTTTCGCCAGCACCGGCTGCGCTGCTTTCCCGCGACCGCGCGGCGGGGCAGCGGTTTCCTGTTCAAGCGTGTCGCGAAGAGTCTGCACCTTCGCTCGCGTCTTGTCGTTCCGGGTTTCGGGATTGGCTACCAGCGGCAGGAACTCGTCCAGCTCGCCCTTCGCGTGCGCCGCGACGAGATATGCTTCCAGCTCGGGGACGCCGGCGACGCCGAAGAGGCGGAACAATGCCTGCTGAATATCGGCGTTCCACCGGTCGATCGGCTTGTAGGCGTTCTCGATGCGCGAGAGGATGACGGGCGCGATGCCGTAATCCACCTCCAGCGCGGTGATGGTCAATGCGCCGTCGGCGGCGCGCCGCGCGCGCAAGGCTGCCGCCAGCATGACGGCTACGCTGTCGGCCTTGGGATCGACGTTTTCCGGCGCCAGAAACTCCGCGGCCCATTCCGCGATGTCGAAGTCACGGTCGTCGATATCAACCAGCAGATGCGCCGGATCGACGCCCAGCGCTGCGCCGATTGCCCGGAGTTCGTCGGTACGGGCGAAAATCTCCCCGCGCTCGATCTTCGACAGGCGGATATAGGTTATCGACCCGATGCGCTGCGCCAGCTGCAGCAGCGAGCCGATGCTGTTCTTTTTCCTATATTCTCGGATATTGTTCGGAAAGATGAACGCGCGAAACGTGTCGATGCCGGGAATCGGTTTCAAGATCACCTTCGTCTTATGATTTTTTGTGGCGGAGCGACGATTGTTCTTAATCATGGCGCCCTCTGCGCTAGTGGTGATTTCAGAAATTGTCAGTCACTCCTTTGGCGACACGATTCTCATGACATATGACGACATTTGATGATTTGAATCTGGAATCGCCTCAGTGCGTTTATCATGGCTTTTCCATGGAAGATGTCGAGGCATTCACTACTCATTCTGAACAGCCCGGCGAAACGCGCCTATAAGTTGGTTGTTCCCGAAAATTTGAGAATGGTGTCATTTTTCCGTCATTCGCCTGAGGTTGGGCGCCGTGCGGGGTCGGACGTTCCGCCCAATTCTGAAGGCCACCTGGTTCTCCTATGTCGCATCCTATGAACGGCGTGTTTCCACAGGCTGAACGGGGGGCGGGGCACGCAAAAAAAGACCCGCGGCCGTGGCTGCGGGTCTGGCAGCAGGGCGTGGAACAGGCTGAAAGGGTCAGCCCCGCCCAATGGCGGTTTTGAGAAGGCTAACCTGCTTGCGGTAGAGATTGGTCATGGCGGCGAAGTCCGACTGTACCTTGCCCATTTTGAGCAACTGATCTTCCAGCGTGACATTGTTGCCGTCCGGCTTGGTTTCGCTGATGTCACCGTCGAGCATCACTCCGCCTCCGCCTCCGCCTCCGCCTTGCGGCGGCCGCGCGCCGAGAGCTGACATGCCGCCCGACAATTGCACCTGCGGCCGGCGGACGTTCGGCTTGCCGGCGCTGCCGCCATAAACCTCGACCAGCGAGGAGAAGTCGGGAGCCGCGACGGTGCGGGCCTTGAATCCGGGTGTTTCGCCATTTGCGATATTCTCGGCGATCACGCGCTGACGATGGGACAGGTTCTTCATCGACTGGCCGATGCCGGCGAGCAGGGGCGGCGTGGAGGTCATAGCTTGGAGTTCCTTCGGATGATTTGACGGCGCGGGACCGCATAGATGATGGCTGCGCCGCTGCGGGCGTCGCGCGGCGCTAACCGGAGAGGCGGCTCAGCGCCGCCTGATACTGGGCAAGCCGGGCCTGCTGATAGGCCGATCCGCCGCCGGTGATCGTGCCGTTGACCTGCGCTTCCTTGGCCGAATCCCAGTAAAGCGAGCGATAGGCGCTCTGCGTCATCGATAGCGCCGACTTGATCCTGGCCAGCGCGGCGCCGGCGGATTTCACGTCGTTCAGCGCCAGCATGTCGTTGAGGTTCAGGCTGTAGGTGCCGCCCGGCGTCACCTTGGGTGCGTCCTTGTCCTTGGGGGCGGTGGCGACCAGACGGACGGGCGCCATGCCGAGTTTGGCGAGGGCGTCGGTGCCGTCGGGTCCTGCGATCAGCTCGATGTTGTGGCCGGTCTTGGCATCGATCCTCAGCACCTGCTGGCCATCGACCTTCGCCGATATCGCCGTGCCGTTGACGCCGGTGATGCGCTGGACCTTCTTCGCCAGCGTGGCGATCGTCTCGTCCTTGCCGATGGTGATGGTGCGCAGCGCGCCGCCATCGACCCGCAAGCTGAATTTGTCTCCCTCCTTCAATGCGGTCTGGGAGGACAGGGTGGCCGAAACCGTCTGGTTGACCGTTCCCCGGCCGAGGCCGAGCGCGCCAAGGGCGGTAGCTCCGCCTGCCGCAGCGGCGATCTTCACCGGCTCGACCGTGTGGGTGCTAAGCCCCCATTGCTGCACGTCCTGGATCGCGCCGCTGGCGGCGTCGATCCGCGCGACAAAGCCGTCCACCTTGCCGTTCTTGCTGCCTTCCAGCGCGCCGTTGGTGCGGCCGCCCACATAGAGCGCGCCGTTCATATAGGTGACGCTGTCGGCCTGCTCGTCATTGCCGGTGCCGATATAGCTGGTGCTGGCCGTCGACAGGTCCGCGGCGATGCGGGTGGCAAAGGCGTCGCGCCCGCCGCTCATGCCGTTCGCCTGAGCGCCGCTGACGGCGACGCTGGTGGTGCCCGCTACCGCGATCTCGCCGCTGTCCGACACCGCGATCGCGCGCGCATCGACCGCGCCGAGGCTGACCGAACCCAGATCGGTGGACAGCGCCTGCGCGTCGATCCGCATCAGCGTGGCGTTGGCGCCTTGCTTGGTCAGCGCCAGCAGCTCGCCCGAGCCGTCGATGGCCAGCGCGGTGATCGTGTCGGATCCGCCGCTGTCAATGGTCCGCTTTTCCTGAATCTTGCCGGCGGCATCGAGCTTGACGATGACCGCGTCCCCGCCGCCGGTGGACGCGCGGCCCGCGACATAGAGGCTGCCGTCATCGCCGACCGCGACGGCGGTCGCGCTTTCATTGCCGGTCTGACGGATGGCGGTTGCGAAGCTTTGCGTGCCGTTTGCGGTAAAACGGGCGACCAGCATGTCGGTCTGGCTGTCGTCGCTCCCGCTGAACGCGCCGCTGACTGCACCAGCCACGACAATATCGCCATTGGCAGCCACCGTCACCGCCGCACCTTCGCCCGTGCCTGCGGTGCCCAGGGTGCGTTGCCAGACGACTGTGCCTTCGCTGTCGACCTTTGTGAGGAACAGATCGTTGGCGCCATCCGACAGCGAACTGCCCACATCGCCCGCGGTGGTACCGACGACATAGCTATAGCCCTGCGCGTCGGTGGCGATGGCGCGGGCGGTGGTGGCGGCATGGACGACGGGTTTGGCCGCGTCCTTATCGTCCTTGCCGGCACTGGCGGCCGCGACCGCCTGCGCCTGCGCGGTGGCCTTGCTGTCGACCGCGTTGATCGTGCTCAGCCGTTCGGCCTCGAGCGCATTGGCGGGGTCGTCGATCCGGAAGATCTGGGCGGAGGCCGGCCCGTCGGTCGCGGTTCGCCCGCTGGCGATGATCAGCGCGTCCGCGGAGTTCACCTGATCGAGCGATACCTTCTCGATGCCCGCCGCGGTGAACGTCAGCCCCCATGTGTTGCCGGTCTTCTCCACCGCGAAGCGCGACTTCCAGTCCGTCGCCCCAATCGCGCCGTTGAGCGCCGCGGCTACCGAATCCAGCGTCGGCGGCTGAGGCGTGGTCGAGAGATCGACCGTGACTGTCTGGGTTGTCGTTCCGCGGGTGAGGGCGATGCTGAACACCTCGTTGCCGGTAAGGCCGGCCAGCGCGCCGTCACGCGTCTTGCTGACACCCTCGGCGAAGGTCTTCCCGAGGCTGTTGGCGGTTTCGATGCCGACGCTTTCAGTGCGCCGCGTGGCTGTGCCGAAGTTCAGCGTCAGCAGATCGGTTTCCGCCTGCCCCAGATAGGTCTGGAGGTCGGTCAGTCCCTTCGCGAAGACTTTCTGCAACGCGGCGCGTTCGAGGGAAGAGGTGGTTTTCTTGGCCGCGCTCTCGGCGAGGATACGCAAGGTATCGAGCGCCTTGTAGGTCGTGAAGGCGGTCTGAATGTCCGGCAGATCCTCAAGCGAGTTATCGCCCTTGGTATCGATGATCGTCGCCAGCCGCTTGATCGCCGCGATCTGCGTGCTGACGGGCGCGTCGCTTGGCTTCGCCTGCCATGGCGGGGTGGTCGCGGGCAGGGTGAAGGCCTTTCTGGCCTTGATCACCGCGGGCGTGAGCGCCGACGCCGTATAATAGGATGAGAAGATGCCGCTCGATCCGCCCAGCAGCGAAAGGCCGACCAGGCCGTTGGATATATTTGTCGTCAAGCGGACCTCCATCGCCGGAAGCTGCCGGCTCTCTCCTATAAGATAGAGGAGTGCAGCCCCGATCCGGACCGCGGTCGGGGCAATATTTTGGGGAATATGCGCAGATGACCGTGATGACAGCGCCGCTCGGCGAGCCGCCTGAACTCAAGAAATTTTCGGGGCTTCAACGTGCCGCCGCGCTGATGCTGGCGCTCGGACGCGAGCATGGCGGACCGATCTGGGAACAGCTTTCGGTAGAGGAGGTCAAGGAGCTGTCCTCCGCGATCGCGCAGCTGGGCCGCGTGCCGTCCGTCGTCGTCGAGCACCTTCTGGTGCAATTCTCGGGAGAGGTGTCGAGCATGGCGTCGCTCCATGGCTCGTTCGAAACCGCCGAGCGGCTGCTGGAAGGCATCCTGCCCGCCGACCGGGTTCGCGAGATCATGGAGGATATTCGCGGCCCCTCGGGCCGGACGATGTGGGACAAGCTGTCCAATGTGAGCGAGGCCGTGCTGGCCGGCTATCTCAAGAACGAATATCCGCAGACCGTCGCGGTCATCCTGCACAAGCTGCGGTCGGACCATGCCGCGCGTGTGCTGGCCGAACTGCCGCGCGAGCTCGCCACCGACGTCGTCATGCGGATGCTGAAGATGGACACGGTGCAAAAGGATGTGATCCAGCAGGTCGAGCATACGCTGAAGAGCGAATTCATGACCAACCTCTCGCGTGCTCAGCGCCGCGACCCGCATGAGACGATGGCGGAACTGTTCAACGCGCTCGACCGCTCGACCGAGGAGGCGATGCTTCACGCGCTGGACGACCGCGCGCCGGAATCGGCCGAACGCATCCGCGCGCTGATGTTCACCTTCGAGGATCTGGCGAACCTGTTGCCGAATGCCATCCAGATCATCGTGCGCAACAGCAACAAGCGCGAACTGGCGCTGGCGCTGAAGGGCGCGCCGGAGGAGATGAAGCAGATCTTCTACCGGGCCATGACCGAGCGCGCGGCGAAGCTGATGCGCGACGACATGGCGGCCATGGGCCCCGTGCGCGCGCGCGAATGCGAGGAGGCGCAGGCCGCGCTTGTCCGCCTCGCCAAATCGCTTGGCGATCGCGGCGACATCATGCTCGTCGATCCCAAGAGCAATGATGCGATGATCTACTGAAGCCATGATGGAGGCTGCCATTTCCATAAAGCCCTTCGGCTTCGACCGTGTGTTCCGCTTCGGCTCGGCGCCGGATGAGGGGCCGGTCGCGACCCCGCCCGCCGAACTGCACGCACAGATCGCCGCGCTTCAGGAGCGCATCGAGCAGATGCGCCAGAATCAGGAGGCCGCGTCGCTCAAGGCGCGCGCCGAGGGCGTCGCGCAGGGACTGGCGCAGGCGCGGAGCGAACGGGCCGAGGCGATGCTGTCCGCGACCGACGCGCTCCATGCCGCGCTGGATGATCTGAGCGGGCGGTGGGCGGAGGAGACGGACCGCATCATGCACGACGCGGCCGACGTGGCGCTTTGCGCGGCGGAGATGATCGCCGGTCATGCGATCCGGCAGGACCCGGCGCGCGCGATCGATGAAGCTCTGGGGCGCGCGCTGCATCAGGTGGCGCGCGGCACGGCGTTGCTGATCCGCGTTCATCCCGACAGCCTGACGGAGGTCGAACGGCTAGTGGCCGAGCGCCGCGCCGGGGAACGCCGCGCGCTCAGCATCACCGTCGCCGCCGATCCCGCGATCCCGCCGAATGACGCGCATGTCGGCTGGGCCGATGGTGGCCTGATCGTCGATGCCGCC
>DATIGZ010000226.1:0-1535 GCA_035481255.1 Sphingomonas sp.
GGCGAGGATTTCCAGGCCGAGGTCGCCTCGCTGCGCCAGAAGGTCTCGGACCTCAACCAGACCAACGAAGCGATCTTCGCTCTGCGCGGCGACCGGAATCTGGCCGGCGCGATGGCGCTGATCAAGGGTGACGGCAAGACGCACTCGCGTGCCGTGATCGACCAGACCAACAAGCTGATCGAAATGTCGCGCGAACGATCGCGCAAGGCTGCCGAGGAGGGCTCGGAAACCGCCGATTTCGCGATCGCGCTGTCGATCCTGCTCGCGCTGGCGAGTCTGGGCGGCATCGTCGCGATCTGGTTCGTCATCAACCGTTCGGTGGCGCTGCCCATGTCGCGTATCGCGTCGGTCACCACGACGCTGGCCGAAGGTGGCAAGGCCGAAGTCCCCTATCGCGACCGTCAGGACGAAATCGGCGACATCGCCGCCGCCCTCGACCATTTCCGCGCCGCCGCCGAAACCCGCTCCGAAGCCGACGCGCGTGCCGCCGGCGAACAGCGCGTCGTCACCACGGCGTTGCGTGACAGCCTGTCGGCGATGACCGAAGGCGATCTCAGCCGTTCGATCAACGTGGAATTCCCGCCGGCCTATGGCGAGCTCAAGAGCAACTTCAACGCCGCGCTCGGCTCGCTGCGCGAGTTGATCGGCGCGGTCGCCGAAAGCGCCGTCGCCATCCGCACCGGCTCGGGTGAGATCGCGCAGGCCTCGGAAGACCTTGCACGCCGTACCGAGAGCAACGCCGCCAGCCTCGAGGAAACCTCCGCCGCGATCACTCAGATGGACGATCGCCTGCGCGCGACGGCCGAAGCCGCCGGCCGGACCGTTCAGCGTGCCGACGGGGCCATGGCCGTGGTCGATTCGGGCCGCAGCATCGCCGATGAAGCCGTTCAGGCGATGGGCCGGGTCAGCGAAAGCGCCAAGGGCATCGACAGCGTGATCGAGGGCCTGGACAAGATCGCGTTCCAGACGCGCGTTCTCGCCATGAACGCCGCGGTCGAAGCAGGCCGCGCCGGCGATGCGGGTCGGGGATTTGCAGTGGTCGCTGATCTCGTCTCTGCGCTGGCGATGCGTTCGGAGGAGGAAGCCAAGCGTGCGCGTGAGCAGCTGACAGCCACTCAGGCCGATATCGGAACCGCCGTGGAAGCCGTGCAGAACGTCGATGGCGCGTTGCAGAATATCTCCACCGACGTGTCACAAGTGCACACGCTGCTCAGCGAGATCGCATCGGACAATCAGGCCCAGTCCTCGACCATCACCCAGATCAGTGCCGCCATCGGCACGATGGATCAGGCGACTCAGCAGAACGCCGCGATGGTGGAGGAAACCTCCGCCGCCGCACGCAATCTGAGCAGCGAGGTGACCGCGTTGGCCGACCGCGCCGCCATGTTCAGCATCGGCGACACGCCGGGCCGCGCGTCCGCCCCGGTCCGCAATACGCCGGTTGGCTTCTCGCCAGCGGCAACCAGCCAGCGCAAACCCATGAGCGCGCTGACCGGCACGGACGACTGGGTCGACTTCTAAGAGGAGGATGACAG
>DATIGZ010000227.1:0-1829 GCA_035481255.1 Sphingomonas sp.
GGCCTGAGGCGGCGCGATGAAGTTCGGGCGACGGTCGAACACCGCATTGTGGCGAGTCAGGGTCTCGGTTCCACTATGGCCGACACCCCAGAGATTCTGCTGAGGCTCCGGCGCCGGAGCAGGCTGCTCCGCCTGCCACAGCCCCATCACCGCATTGTCGGCCCGCTGCACGCTGCGATGCCCCGCCTCGTCCAGCGCTCGCCGCAGCCCGCTGACGATCAACCCGCGCGCCAGCTGCGGATCGCGGAACCGCACCTCGGTCTTCGCCGGATGGACGTTCACGTCGACCTGATCGGCCGGCACGTCGAGGAACAGCGCCACCACCGGGTGCCGGTCGCGCGCCAGCATCTCGGCATAGGCGCCGCGCACCGCGCCGTTGAGCAGCCGGTCCTTCACCGGGCGTCCGTTGACGAACAGATACTGGTGGTCGGCAATCCCCCGGTTGAAGGTCGGGAGGCTCGCCACCCCGCCCAGCACATGGCTCTCGCGCTCGAAATCGACGCCGACACTGTTCGCAGCCAGATCGCGGTCGGTCAGCGCCGCGACGCGCTCGGGCCGGGTCATCCCCTCCTGCACGCTCAGCACGCGCCGCCCGTCATGTTCGATCGAGAAGCCCAAGTCGGGCCGGGCCATCGCCAGCCGCTTCACAACGTCGAGGCACGCGGCATACTCCGCGCGGGTCGAGCGCAGGAACTTGCGACGCGCAGGCACCTTCTCGAACAATCCCTCGACGCGCACGCGCGTCCCCGGCGGCAGCGCAGCCGGCCCCTCGGCCGCGAGCGCGCCATTGTCGACCGTTCGCGCCCAGCCTTCCGCGCCGCGAACCCGGCTTTCGATCGTCAGCCGCGCGACACTCGCGATTGAAGGCAACGCCTCACCGCGAAAACCCAACGTCGTGACGGCCTCGATCGCGTCATCGGGCAGCTTGGAGGTCGCATGACGCTCCAAAGCCAGCGCCATTTCGGCGCGGTCCATGCCGCAACCGTCGTCGGTCACTTCGATCAGATCGACACCCCCTCCCGCGAGGCGAACCGCGATCCGCGAAGCCCCCGAATCGATGGCGTTTTCCACAAGTTCCTTGAGCGCGCTGGCGGGGCGTTCCACCACCTCGCCGGCGGCAATTCGGTTGACAAGATGCTCTGGGAGGCGGCGTATTGACATGGACGCCGGTGTAGCCCAAGCGGCGCCATTCCGCGACCCGCATCCGCCAGATTTGAGTCCGCCTGATTGGGCCGGAGTCGATCCGCCCGGACGGATCCGGATTTATGTATCAGTGCGAATCCGCGGCTTGGGCCAGGCCGCAACAGGACGGTGCGACAAATGGTATTTTCCCGCCTTTTCAAGTTCATGTCCCACGATCTGGCGATCGATCTGGGAACCGCGAATACGGTTGTTTACCTGCGCGGGCGCGGGGTCGTCCTGAATGAGCCGTCGGTTGTGGCGGTCGAAACGATCAACGGCGTCAAGCGGGTCAAGGCCGTCGGCGACGACGCCAAGCTGATGATGGGCAAGACCCCGGGCAGCATCGAGGCGATTCGTCCGCTGCGCGACGGCGTGATCGCCGACATCGACGTCGCCGAAGAGATGATCAAACACTTCATCCGCAAGGTGCATGGCGGGCAGCGGCGCTTCATGCGCTGGCCTCAGATCGTGATCTGCGTCCCCTCGGGCTCCACCTCGGTCGAGCGCCGCGCGATCCGCGACGCCGCGTCGAACGCGGGCGCGAGCCAGGTGATGCTGATCGAGGAGCCGATGGCGGCCGCGATTGGCGCCGACATGCCTGTGACCGAACCGATCGGTTCGATGGTCGTCGATATCGGCGGGGGCAC
>DATIGZ010000228.1:0-10994 GCA_035481255.1 Sphingomonas sp.
ACCCTGAAAGGCGCGCCCGCTCGCCACCCGTTCGCCCGCGATCAGAAACCGTCCGTCCACGCCATGCTCCATCCGTGATTGCGCCCCCGCCTTAGGAAGATGGGGTGCCGCCGGGGCAATCGGAAGCGCGCCGCGCGTGAAAGCTAGCGAACCAGAATCGATTGCCGCCGATGCGCTTGTGATTGCACGCGAACGAGCCCGATCCGCATAGTTCCGGTCAAAATGGGCATGCACGCAAAGTGCGCCCGCATGTGTTTCGGGAGAGTATCGAATGGATCGCCGCACCTTCCTCGCCGCGCTGCCGGCCACCGCCTTCGTCGCTGGCAACGCTCGTGCGGCGCCCGCGAAGAAGAAGGGCACGATGCTGATGAACCGCATCGCGCCGTCAATCTCGCAGCTCCACATCGCCAACATCGACGGATCGGGGGAGCGCAAGCTGCTCGCCGATACGCGCTTTGAGTATAACGGCGCCTTCGCGCCCGGCGGCGGGTTCATCTTCACGTCCGAACGGAACGGAGACGGCCAGTCGGACATTTTCCGCGCCAACGCCGATGGCTCGGCTATCCTGCCGCTCGTCACCGGCGCGCCGATGGACGATGCCGGCGTGCTGTCGCCCGACGGCCGCCAGCTCGCCTTCGTCTCGACACGCAACGGCTATCGCGCGAACATCTGGGTGCTCGACATCAGGAGCGGGCGCACGCGGCAGCTGACGGGCACGAAGGACGTGCACGGCGCGGCGGGTAAGCCCGACTGCTATTTCCGCCCGCAATGGTCGCCCGACGGAAAATGGATCGCCTTCTCGTCCGACCGCGACACCAACTGGACCGGGCATGACGGCGGCGCGGGCTGGGAGCATACGCAGGAGCTGTCGATCTACGTCGTCCGCCCCGACGGCACCGGCTTCCGCAAGGTGGCGAGCAAGCCCGGCTATTGCCTCGGCTCGCCCAAATGGTCGCCCGACGGCCGCCGCATCGTGTTCTACGAGATGACGGTCGAGGCGACCTGGGGCGCGCGGCGGCCCAATTATGTCGGCAAGGCCTGGTCGCAGATCGTCTCGGTCGATATCGCGACCGGCGAGCGGGTCGAGCATACCACCGGCACCGACCTCAAGCTCTCGCCGCAGTTCCTGAGCAACAGCGAGATCGGCTATCTGGTGAAGTACGGCCCGAACGAGGGCCTCGCCTACACATCCGATCGTCCTGCGCTGAAGCGCACCTTCATCCGCGCGCCCGGCTGGTCGGCGGACGGCAAGTCGGTGGTGTATGAGAAGGTCGCGTTCAAGCCGGTGCGGCCACTCTACAAATCGCTCTACAGCTGGGACAAGGACCGGGATTACCGCCATGTCGACGTCTTCCCGCTGATGTCGAAGGACGGCTGGATCGTCTTTACCGAAAAGCAACTCGGCAACAGCTCGATCTGGATCATGCGGCCCGACGGGACTCAGCGCACCAAGGTGTTCGAGAGCGCCGATCGCGGTCTCGACAACCGCAAGGTGCAGATGGGGTTGGCCGGCGCGTTCCAGCCCGCCTGGTCGCCCGACGGCCAATGGATCACCTTTGGCTTTGGCTATTGGTTCTTCGAGCGCAACACGATGACCGCCGCGCTGTGGCGGGTCCGCCGCGACGGCACCGGCGCCGAACAGCTGACCGACGGAAAGGTCCATTCGGGCTTCCCCAGCTATTCGGGCGACGGCAAGGAAATCGTGTTCCGCGTGTGGAGCAAGGAGGAGAAGGGGCTGCGCATCCTCAACCTCGAAACGCGCCAGACCCGCGTGCTGACTCAGGGGTACGACAATCTTCCCGGCTGGTCGCCCGACGGCAAGAGCATCGTCTTCACCCGCAAGCGGACCGAGGACGGAAATTTCGACATCTACACGATCAGCCCGGACGGCTCGAACCTCTATCGCTGCACCGATCACGGATCGAGCGACGGGCATGCAGTGTGGACGGCGGACAACAGGATCATGTGGAGCGGATCGGAGCACGGCTTCCGCGACGAAGCGGCGCTCTATGACCAGACATTCCAGCAATATGGCCAGATCTACATCATGAACCGCGACGGTTCGGCCAAGCGAATCCTGACCGACAGCAAGTGGGAGGATTCGATGCCGCTCTATATGCCGGGCGTCACGCTTTAACGGGGGAGCGCGCGGCGTGTTGTCTGGCGAAAACCGGATACGCGCCGCGCCGTTTCTTCCTTCGCCTGCTGCCGGAAAACTTATCGGCAATCCGCAACTTCAAATCATGAGCGCCGGTGCGAGTGCGAATAACTTGCACAGCACGCTGACCCGGATGCGTGAACGCGGAACAACCCGCGGCTCATCCTTGTCGGCCGAAAATCAGGCGGCGGTCCGGCGACGGAGATTGCCGCGGGGACTTAGGGAGGGATCTGAAATGTCACGCATCCATTCGCGCGCCGGAAGCCGGCTGCTTCGCGGCGCACTGCTCGCCGGAACGCTGCTCGCCGCCCCGGCCTTCGCGCAGGAAACTGCGCCCGAACCCGCCAGCGATCAGGACGGCATCCGCGAGATCGTCGTCACCGCGCAGAAGCGCGTCCAGAACGCGCAGGACGTGCCGATCGCGATCACCGCGCTGGGCGGGGACGATCTTGCCAGTGCGGGCGTGACCGATACCGAGGATCTGAAGGCGGCGGTCCCTTCGCTCAACATCACCACCGCGGCGGGCGGCTTCGGCCTGCCGCGCATCCGCGGCATCGGCGCGACCGGCCAGGGTCCGGGCATCGAGAACCCGGTCGCGGTCTATGTCGACGGCGTCTATTACGGCGCGGCGTTCGGCGTGCTCCAGCAGCTGTTCGACGTCGAGCAAGTCGCCGTTCTCAAGGGGCCGCAGGGCACGCTGTTCGGGCGCAACGCCACCGGCGGCCTCATCCAGGTCTCGACGCTCAATCCCGAATATGAGTTCGGCGGCAAGGCCCAGATCGGCTATGGCAATTACGAGACGCTGAACGGCGCCTTCTTCGTCACCGGCGGCCTGTCCAAGACCCTCGCGCTCAGCGTGTCGGGCCAGTATGAGAAGCGCGAGGAAGGGTTCGCGAAGAACATCTTCACCGGCAACGATATCGGCCAGGGCGACAGCTGGTCCGGCCGCGCCAAGCTGCTGTGGGAACCGGGCGAGGCAACCCGCATCGTTCTCGCGGGCGATTTCAACGGCCGCGACGCCGCCGAGCCGGCCTTCCGCCAGTTCAGCCGCAACGCCTTGGGCCAGATCCTCGCAGGTTCGGAGCGCGACATTGTCGCGGACGTCGATCCGGTGCTGCGCGCGCGCCAATGGGGCGCCAGCCTGCTCATCTCGCAGGAGCTTGGCAATGTCGACCTGAAGAGCGTCACCGCCTATCGCCGCTCGACGCTGCGCACGCTGTTCGATCCGGACGGCACCACTCAGCCGCGCATCCGCGTCGACAACAACAATTACGACACTCAGTTCACTCAGGAGATCAACCTGATCTCGCAGGGCGACGGCCCGTTCAAATGGGTGCTCGGCGCCTTCTACATGGACAATGACGCCGGGCAGGATCCGGGCCGCACCACCGGCCTCTTCACCTTCGGCAACAATGGCTATTCGGATGACATCTATGCCGTCCGGGTGAAGTCGATCTCGGGCTTTGCCGAGCTGACCTATGGCCTGAGCCCGTCGACCAACCTGACCGGCGGCCTGCGCTACACCAGCGACGACCGCTCCTACGAAAGCTATCAGGTCGACTACAACGGCAACACCGGCGTCACCACGACGAGCCCCACGACGACCGGCCAGAACACCTTCAACAAGCTGAGCTGGCGCCTGTCGCTCGACCATCGCTTCTCGCCCGAGCTGCTGATGTATGCGAGCTACAATCGCGGTTTCCGCGGCGGCACCTACAACCCGCGCGGCAGCCTCACCTCGGTGCTTCAGCCCGAGACGGTCGATGCGTACGAAGTCGGCTTCAAGTCCGACCTGGCCGACCGCAAGCTGCGCATCAACGCCGCCGCCTATTATTATGATCAGGACGCGGTGCAGGTGCAGCAGGTCATCGCCGGCCGCAACAACACCTATAACGCCAACGGCGCAGAGATTTACGGTATCGATGCCGACATCACCTGGCAGCCGACCTCGACCGTCCGCATCTTCGGCGGCGTCGGTTACACCCATGCGCGCTACAAGGATTTCACCCAGGCGGTGATCTCCTACCCCTACCCGCTCGCCGCCGGCTTCGTCATCCCGCCGGGCCAGACCTGCCTCGGCACCAACGGCAACCCGTTCACTCAGCTGGGCGGCAACTGCCTGCTGATCGGCGATCTGTCGGGCGCGGAGATGCAGAACACACCGAAGTTCACAGCGAGCCTTGGTGGCAATTTCGACATCCCGACTCAGATCGGCAAGTTCACGATCGCGGGCAACTACTACTATAATGACGGCTTTGTCGGCTCGCCCGACGGGCGGGTGCGGCAGGGTGCGTACAACCTCGTCGACGCCTCGCTCACCTGGAAGCCCAATGACGGCAGCATCTATGTTCGTGTGTGGGGCAAGAACCTGACCGACGACTTCTACCGCACCCAGCTCAGCGCCACCAACGCCGGCGACAACGGCACGTCGGGCACGCCCCGCACCTATGGCGTGACGGTCGGGTTCGACTTCTGATCGCTTGAGCAGCCAACTTCCCGGAGGGCGCCGTTCGCAAGGACGGCGCCCGATTTGTTTCGAGGGAGAGGATTGATGGCCGACAGACGGGAACTCGCCGGCGCACTCGATCGGCTTGAGGCAATCCATGCGGAGATCGCCGCGATCACCGCACGCACCGATGAGGGCCGCAAGCGCGAGCTAGTCGAGAAACGCCGCGCGCTTGCGATGCAGCTCGGCACCGTCGCGGCGCTTGCCGACGGTGCAATCATGGCGACGCGCGATGCCGAGTTGGTCCTCGCCTATCGCGCGCGCCTGTCCAACCTGCGATCGAAGATGGCGATGCACCAGGCCGATTGGCCCGCGGTGCGGCTGGGCGAGGGCGGCGAGGCATTCCGTGCCTCCGCCCGCCGGATGCGCGAGGCGAATCGCGACTTCATCGCATGGATGCGGGCAGCGCTCGACGGGCTTTGAATAGCGACCGCGGCGTTTCGAATGCCTCCCCGGCGTGCGGCGGGGTCATCGCTCGGGGCAGGAGAATTGCCCATGCCCATGCCCATGATCACCGGCGCCGAGGCCGCCGTCCGGATGCTCGAACTGCACGGCGTCCGCCACATCTTCGGCCTGTGCGGCGACACCAGCCTGCCCTTCTACGATGCGCTCGCCCGGCTCGACCACCGCATGGAGCATATCCTGACCCGCGACGAGCGCAGCGCCGCCTATATGGCCGACGCCTATGCCCGCGTGACCGGCCGCGTCGGGGTGTGCGAGGGGCCGAGCGGCGGCGGCGCGACCTACATCCTGCCCGGCGTGGTCGAAGCGAACGAGTCCTCGATCGGCCTCGTCTCGATCACGTCCGACGTGCCCGTCACCGCGCGCGGCCGCTATCCGCTGACCGAGCTCGACCAGGCGGCGCTGTTCCGTCCGCTGACCAAGTGGAACGCGGTCGCCGATCATGTGACCCACATTCCGCAGGTCTTCCGCACCGCCTTCCGCGCGGCCTCCACCGGGCGGCCGGGCGCGGCGCATATCGGCCTGCCCTATGACCTCCAGAAGCAGGAACTGGACGCCGCATCGGTCTGGGCGCAGACCGAGCATGGCAGCTTCCCCGCCTATCGCACCGCCCCCGCGCCCGACCTGATCGCAGCAGCGGCCGACGTGCTGCTGGCGGCAAAGCGCCCGGCATTCGTGGTCGGCGGCGGGGTCATCATCTCGGGCGCCGGCGCCGAGCTGGCCGCGCTCGCCGAGTTGCTGGACGCGCCGGTCGCATCGACCGTCAGCGGGCATGGCGCGATCCCCGACGG
This sequence comes from Sphingomonas sp., assembly GCA_035481255.1. Lineage (GTDB taxonomy): Bacteria > Pseudomonadota > Alphaproteobacteria > Sphingomonadales > Sphingomonadaceae > Sphingomonas. Next base: position 5,918 of record DATIGZ010000228.1, read on the forward strand.
GCATGCACTCGCAGTCGGCGTAGTCGGGGCGAACGGCGGGACGGACGAGACGCGCGCTGTGGTCGAGGGTGCCGACGCGGTCGCCTTCATCGGCTGCCGCGCCGGATCGACCACCACCGAGTATGGCGAGGTGCCGGGGCGCGGCATACCGATCGTCCATATCGACATCGATCCGATGGTGGTCGGCGCCAACTATCGCGTCGAGGCGGGGTTGGTCGGCGACGCACGCCTGTGCCTGTCGGCGCTGCTGGTCGAGATCGTCCGCCGCCTTGACGGCACGCCGCGCGAGACCGGCACGTCGGCGCGACTCGCCACGCTGCGACAGGCCAAGCGCGAACGGTTCGAACGCCTCGCCGCCTCGATCGATACGCCGATCCGGCCCGAACGCGTGCTCGCCGCGTTGCAGGCCGCGTTACCGCGCGACGGGATCGTCGTCGCGGATCCCGGCACGCCCTGCCCCTATTTCTCGGGCTATTTCGACCTTCAGGCGACTGGCCGCCGCTTCATCACCAACCGCGCGCACGGAGCATTGGGGTTCTCGCTCCCCGCCGCCGTGGGCGCCGCCTATGGCGCTCCCGGTGCGCGCGTCGTTGCGGCTATGGGCGATGGCAGCTTCGGCTTCGCTGTGGGCGAGCTGGAGACGATCGTGCGCAAGAACCTGCCCATCACGCTGATCGTCTTCTCCAATTCCTCCTATGGCTGGATCAAGGCGAGCCAGAAGACCGGCTATGACGGCCGCTATTTCTCGGTCGACTTCGACCGGTCGGACCATGCGCGCATCGCCGAAGCGTTCGGACTGAAGGCGTGGCGCGTGAGCGACCCAGCCGATCTCGACGCAGTCATCCGCGCGTCGTTCGCACACGACGGCCCTTCTCTGATCGATGTGATCAGTCAGCCGCTCGAGGAATCGGCGGTTCCGGTCAGCCGCTGGATGGGATAGCGAGGCCTATCGCGGCAGGGACCTAACCGCCAGCGCCGTCGGCATTCGGAACGACGCCCTCTCGACGGCAACGCGCCTGCGTTGTCGTCACAGGCGGATGCCATAGCCGTGCTTCAATCCTGCGGAAGCTGAAGCTTCTGACGAGAGGAAGAACTCGCCGCCGAAGGCGTGACGAGCGGACACATAGCGAAGGCAGCTGACCCGCCAGCAGTCGCCAAATCACCATTTGAACGACGACTGCTTTTGCGATCGCGCTCGGACAAGCTGAACGACGGCGATGAGGGCCGTGGATCGGCGGGACGGCTGCTATTAGGGCGCGAAGCAGTCATTTGGTGCGCCGAGTGATGCCCCAGAGTGAGGGTTGAACCGCGTCTCGCAAGCAAGTGGTCAACGCCACCTTCATGATTTCAACGGGTTAGCTTGGTCTGCGCATCAGTATGGTAGCCAAACCACACATAAAATTATTTCAATGATTTAGATGGCTTGGTAGCGGAGGAGGGACTTGAACCCCCGACCCCAGGATTATGATTCCCGTGCTCTAACCAACTGAGCTACTCCGCCCTACCAAGGCGGCCCGTCACCTGTTCTGGCGCGGGCGAGCGGCGCACATAAGTGGCGATTCCGGCCCGGTCAAGCGAACATGTGACGCGACAGCGGCTCCCACGGTCCGCCGCGATAAAACCAGGTGGCGAGGCCCGCGATCTCCACCTCTCGCACGCGGAATTCCTTGCCCAGTGCGCCGAGCAGCAGCTTCGCCATCGACGGCGCGACCTTGTTCTGGATCGTGACGTGCGGCCGCCATCCGCCCGCGTCCTGCGGCATCAGCAGCCCGGCGAACGCTTCGCTCAGCTCGCTGCGGATCGCGGTCAGGCCGGGCGATTCGATCCGCACCGCCACCCCGCGCCCCAGCGACATCAGCCCCGCGGCCCTCGCCGCCGGCGCGCGCAACCCGCGCGTCACTCCGGTCAGCCGATGCCTGAGCTCGGCCTCGACCGAGGGCGGCAGGTGATGGAACAGCGTCAGATGCGCGGCCAGCACGTTGCGCTCCGGCGGATAATGCTCGCGCCGCATCGCGTCGAACGCCGCCTGGTCGGCGCGCCCGAGCAGCGCTGTCACGACGATCGGCGCGCTCAAATCTCGACCTGGCTGCCCAGCTCGACGACGCGGTTGGTGGGCAGGCGGAAGAACTCCATCGCGCTTTCTGCGTTGCGCAGCATCCACGCGAACAGCTTCTCGCGCCAGATCCGCATCCCCGGCCGCTCCGACGGCAACAGCGTCTGGCGGGAGAGGAAGAAGCTCGTGTCCATCATGTTGAACGCGCCGCCGCACTTCTCGCCGCACGCGCCGACCGCCTTGAGCGCCCCGGGCACGTCCGCCTCCTGCATGAAGCCGTAATAGAGCATCATGCGGTGGAAGCCCTGCCCCAGATCGTCGATCTTCACCCGCTGTTCCTCGGCGACATAGGGCATGTCGGCAATCTTCACGGTGAGCAGGATCACTCGCTCGTGCAACACCTTGTTGTGCTTGAGGTTGTGGAGCAGCGCATGGGGCACGCCCTCGGGGGTGGAGGTCATGAACACCGCCGTGCCGCCCACCCGCGTCGCGGAGCCCGCAGCGGACTGGATGAACACCTTGATCGGCATCGCGCCCTCGCGCATCCGCTCGACCATCAGGCGGCGGCCCTTGGCCCAGGTGGTCAACAGTGTGAAGATGATCACGCCCGCGAACAGCGGGAACCAGCCGCCGTCGGGAATCTTGGTCATGTTGGCGCTGAAATAGGCGAGGTCGATCACGAAGAAGACCGCCAGGAAAGGTATCGCGTAGCGCTTCTTCCACTTCCACAGGCTGAACAGCACCACCGCCAGCAGGCAGTTGTCGATCAGCATCGCCCCGGTCACCGCGATGCCATAGGCCGCGGTCAGGTTGGACGAGGTGCGGAAGGTCAGCACGAGCAGGATGATCGCGATCATCAGCGCCCAGTTGATCAACGGGATATAGATTTGCCCCGCGGTCGACGCGCTGGTGTGCGAGATACGCAGACGCGGGATGAAGCCCAGCTGGATGCCCTGTTGCGTGACCGAGAAGGCGCCGGTGATCACCGCCTGCGACGCGATGATCGCCGCCATCGTGGCGAGTCCCACCAGCGGCAGCCGCAGCGATTCGGGCGCGAGCATGTAGAATGGGCTCTGCAACGCGCTCGCGTCGCGCAGCAACAGCGCACCCTGCCCCATATAGTTGAGCATCAGCGCCGGCAGCACGAACCACAGCCACGAAATGCGGATCGGCCTGCGCCCGAAATGGCCCATATCGGCGTACAGCGCCTCGGCGCCGGTCACCGCGAGCACGACCGAACCGAGCGCCAGGAAGGCGGCGAGCCCGTCGATCACGAAGAACTGGATCGCATAGTGTGGCGAGAAGGCCCAGAGGATCTCCGGGTTCTTCATCGCGCTCAGCACGCCCAGCGTCGCGATCGTCGCGAAATAGGTGAGCATGATCGGCCCGAACAGCGCGCCGACGCGCGCCGTGCCGGTACGCTGGATCGAGAACAGCCCGACCAGCAAGCCGACCGCGATCGGCAGGATCCAGTCCTTGGCCGCGGGCGCCGCGACCGCGATGCCCTCGACCGCCGACAACACCGACACCGCCGGGGTGATCATCGAATCGCCATAGAAGAGCGCGGTCGCGAACACGCCGAGCAGCACGATCCCCGCGGTCCAGCGCTTGTGACCGCTCGCGCTGTTGATCAGCGCCAGCAGCGCCAGACTGCCGCCCTCACCCTTGTTGTCGGCGCGCATGATGACGGTGACGTATTTCAACGACACGATCAGCAGCATCGACCAGAACATCAGGCTGATCACGCCCATGATGTGCGCTTCGTCGAGCGTCAGCGGATGGTGCCCCGCAAAGGCTTCGCGGAACGCATAGAGCGGGCTGGTACCGATATCACCGAACACGATCCCGATCGCACCGACGACAAGCTTCGCGATGGCCGTGTCGCGGCCATGGCTATGATGCTGATCGAGGGGGAGATGGGAAGACGAGTCGGCTGCCGGCTCGGGGCTTCCGTTGGCCTCGCTCACGGGAGAAACTTGCGTACCGTGGCGAGCAATGCAGTGGTCATGTCAGACCGGCTACCTGTCCGTTGAAACGGCGGCGCAGTTAGCACGCGCAGCATCGCGGTGCAATTGGGGCGACATCTACCGTCCCGCCGCGGGAAACAAGGCGTTAGCCTCGCTTCTTGTCGGCACCGCGCGCAGCACGAAGCTGGAACTGATCTTCACCACGCCGGGCAACCGCCCCATCTCCTCGCGGTGCAGCCGCTCATAGTCGTCAAGGTCGCGGCACAGCACCTTGAGGCGATAGTCATAGCCGCCCGAAACCAGCGCGCATTCGACGACACCGTCGATCTGAGCGACCGCCGCCTCGAACCGCGCAAGGTCCTCGCCCACTTCGGTGCCCAGCGTGATGTCGACCATCGCGGTGACGCTGTAACCCAGCCGCCGCAGCCCCAGCCGCGCGCTGTAACCCAATATATGCCCCGATGCCTCAAGCGCCTGGATGCGCCGGGTACAGGCCGATTGCGACAGCCCCACCTGCCCGGCGATCTGGCTGACCGGCGCGCGAGCGTTGAGTGCGAGCTGTTTCAGGATCGCTTCGTCAATTCGGTCCATCTTGCATGAATTCCACGTTATGGCGTCCATATCAGCATATTCATGCAATTCGCTATCGCGAAGCACATAAGTTTGCAGAGATTCGCGGCGGCATCCTGCGTTACGCTGCTCTTCGAAACAAATGAAATCCGGAGAGTTCAAGATGCGCGTCGGTGTTCCCAAGGAAATCAAGAATCACGAATATCGTGTCGGCCTGACGCCCCCGCTCGTCGCCGAGCTGGCTACGGCCGGCCATGAGGTGATCGTCGAGACGAAGGCCGGATCGGGCATCGACTTCGAGGACAGCGACTATGTCGCCGCCGGCGCGCGTATCGTCGCCACCGCCGCCGAGGTGTTCGCTCAGTCCGACATGATCGTGAAGGTCAAGGAGCCGCAGCCGAGCGAGATCGCGCTGCTCGAGGCGCGGCACACGCTGTTCACCTATCTCCATCTCGCCGCCGACAAGGCCCAGGCCGAAGGGCTGATG
>DATIGZ010000229.1:0-1821 GCA_035481255.1 Sphingomonas sp.
CCTCTGCCCGCCGCCGCGCCGCCGCCGACTCCCGAACCCGCTCCCGTCCGCGTGGCGGATGCCGCGCCGGCGGCGCCGCGCATCGGCGGTGAGGATAATGTGATCGCGCGGATCATCGCCGGGATCACCATTCCCGCGTCCGAGCTTGGCGTCGCGCCGATGCCGGGCAAGAGCGAGCCCGAGCCGCCCGCCGCCGAACCGGCACCCGTTCCCGCGCCACCGGTCGAGCTCGCGAAGGTCGAACCGCCCAAACCGCGGCCGGCGGTGGAGAAGCCCAAACCCGAACCGGCAAAGCCGCGGGCCGAGGTCGCGAGGCCCGAACCCGCCAAGCCGGGCACGCGCGGCAAGCCCGTCGATCCCAAGGCTCCGGACCCCAAAGCCGCATCGGCCAAGGGCGCCGCGGCCAAGGTCCCGCCAAAGGGCAAGGCCAGGCCCGATCCGGCCAAGGCCGAACCCGCGCGGCATTGGGTGCAGGTCGCGGGCGGCGCCAATGTGAGCGATCTGCCCAAGGCGTGGCGCGGGCTCGTCGCCAAGGCACCGGCTGAACTGCGCGCCCGGCAGACTTGGACCACGCCGCTGCGCTTCACCAATCGTCTGCTGGTGGGACCGTTCAAGACACCGGCGGAAGCGCAGGCCTTCGTCAATGCCATTGGCAAGAAAGGCCTTTCCGCCTTCGCATGGACCAGCGAGGCCGGACAGAAGATCGAGAAACTTGCGGTGAAATGATCTATCGCGCGGCGATGCCGATTCGAGCCGTATCGCCGCGCCGCGCCGCATGAGACCACTGGCCCCCTATGCCAGCGATCCGTCGCTGAGCCGCGGCCGGCGGCACGACGAGGGCAGCGGCACCGCGCGCGGCCCGCGTGACGCCTTCCAGCGCGATCGCGACCGCATTATCCACTCCATCAGCTTCCGCCGCCTGCGCCACAAGACTCAGGTGTTCATGGCGCCCGACGGCGACCATTTCCGCGTCCGCCTGACCCACAGCCTTGAGGTTGCCCAGATCGGCCGTGCCGTCGCACGTACGCTGGGACTCAACGAGGATCTGACCGAGGGGCTGTGCCTTGCGCACGATATCGGCCATCCGCCCTTCGGCCATGCCGGGGAGGATGCGCTCAAGGCCGCGCTGACCGGGCAGGGCGGGTTCGACCATAACGGCAATACCCTGCGCGCGCTGACGGTGATCGACAGCCCCTATCCCGGCTGGGACGGCCTCAACCTGAGCTGGGAGACGCTGGAAGGGTTGGCCAAGCACAATGGCCCCGTGCGGCATCCCGGTTGGGCGCTGGCAGCCGCGGATGCGGCGTTCCCGCTCGAGCTCGGCACGCATAGCTCGCTCGAGGCGCAGGTCGCGGCGATCGCCGACGACATCGCCTACGACAATCACGACATCGACGACGGGCTGCGCGCGGGGTTGCTGACGATCGATCAGCTTCTCGAAGTCCCGCTGGTCGCGCGCGGCTGGGACGTGGTGCGTGCGCGTTTCCCCAATGGGGATGCCAAGCGGCTGATGCGCGAGCTGGTCCGCGCGCAGATCGGCACGATGGTCAACGATCTGATCGCCGAGACGCGGCACCGCGTCGCCGAAACCGGTGTGCAAACGGTCGAGGAAGTCCGTGCCGCGGGCCGTGCGCTCGCCGGCTTCTCCGACGCGATGCGCGAGGAGGAGCGGGCGCTCAAGCGTTTCATGTACGCCAATCTCTACCACCATCCGCGCCAGCTTGCCGCGGCGGATGCGGCGCGGGAGATCGTCGCCGGGCTGTTCGCAGCCTATTCGGCGGACCCGGCGCTGATGGCTGAAGGCTGGGGCGACTGTCTGCC
>DATIGZ010000230.1:0-1685 GCA_035481255.1 Sphingomonas sp.
GTCCACACCCATGGCACCGGGTGCAGCTTCGCCAGCGCGCTTGCCACCGGTCTCGGCACCGGGCTGCCGGTCGCCGACGCCTTCACCCGCGCCGTGCGCTATGTCCGCGCCGCGATCCGCCACGCGCCGGGCCTCGGCGCCGGCCATGGCCCGATCGGTCATGCGCTCGGCACGGTGCCGTTCGACCGGCTCGCCCCCGATGCCTGACCTTCTTTACGAGACCCGCCACGGCATCCACGGCCCCGTCGCCGGGGTGGATGAGGCCGGGCGCGGCCCGCTCGCCGGCCCCGTCGTCGCCGCCGCCGTGATCCTCGATCCCGCCTGCATCCCCGCCGGGATCGACGATTCCAAGGCTTTGACCGCCGCCAAACGCACCGCGCTGCACGACGCCATTCTCGGTTGCGCGCGCGTCGGGATCGGCATCTGCACGGTCGGGGAGATCGACCGGCTCAACATCTTCTGGGCGACGATGCTGGCGATGACCCGCGCGGTCGCCGCGCTCGACCTGCGCCCGGCCTTCGTGCTGGTCGACGGCAATCGCTGCCCCGACTGGGAGCATGCGAGCGAAGCGGTGGTCGGCGGCGACGCGCGCTGCCTGTCGATCGCCGCCGCATCGATCGTCGCCAAGCATCACCGCGATCGCGTGATGGTCGAGCTGGACGCGCTCCACCCCGGCTATGGCTGGGCGAGCAACAAGGGCTATGCCGCCAAGGTCCATCAGGAGGCGTTGCGCACGCTCGGCCCGACCCCGCACCACCGCCGCAGCTTCGCGCCGGTGGCGCAGGCGGAACTCGACTTCGGCCCGGCGGTTGGGGTGTAATCGTTTGAAGCGGCGCGGGCCGGTGCCGCCAACCGCAAAGGACTCCTCATGGAAACCCAGCAGCTTCACCGCGGCCGCCTGATCGACCATATCCAGCTCGTCGTCACCGATCTGGAGGCGTGCCGCCGCTTCTACTCCGCCGTGTTCGACACGCTTGGCATCCCGATCGCGGGCAGTGGCGAGAACTTCTTCTGGGCGGACGAGCTGTTCATCTCGACCGCCGACAGCGAAGCGGCGATGGGCAAGCTCACCGGCTACCACCATCTCGCCTTTCAGGCGAAGGACCGGGCGATGGTCGATCGGTTCTACGAAACGGGTCTCGCCGCCGGCGGAACCGACAATGGCGCGCCGGGCGAGCGGCCCTATCACCCCGGCTATTACGGCGCCTTCCTGATCGATCCGGCGGGCAACAATATCGAGGCGGTGTACCACGGCGAGGCGAAGAAGAGCGCGGACTCGGTGCTGGTCGAATTCGAGATGTGAAGGAAAAGGCCCGCCGCCACGCAAGGGCGTGACGACGGGCCTCCTTTCCTCCCCAGGAAACTTGTTCGTTCGCGTGAGTGCGCCTTGCGGCGCACTGCGGCACCGGCCCGCTCCCCCACCCGGCCACCCATAGGGTAGCTTCGCTGGGTGGTCGGGTGGGGGAGCGGGCCGGTGCCGCGATCCGGCGATAGCCGGATTCAGCAAACTACGCCGCGAACTGGTTCATCGTGTTGTGGGCGCCGCCCGCCTTGAGCGCGGCCTCGCCCGCGAAATACTCCTTATGGTCGTCGCCAATGTCGGACCCGCTCATATTCTGATGCTTCACGCAGGCGATGCCCTGACGGATCTCCTCGCGCTGCACGCCCTTGACGTAGCCCAGCAT